>CALXBH010000067.1 GCA_944386475.1 uncultured Clostridia bacterium
ACTATTGCCGGGTGACCAACACCCTCTCCACGCTTGCCGGGGAAAAGAAGGCGTATACCGATACCGACGGTGTAAAGGTGGAGAGATTGGAGAAGGAATCCGAAATTCATCTTAACCCTGGCCGAGGCGTTTTTGGCAGTGGTTCCTCCGGCATAGGTCTGTCCACCAAAAACGGAAGGATCCCGAACTTGGACGAGTACAGCCCCACGTGGGACGCACATGACTTTACCGGCTGGTATACGCAGGAGGAAGGCGGCGAGCGGGTCGACACCGATACGGTGTTCCGCGAAGACACTACCCTGTACGCCCACTGGGCAGTGACTGGGGAGCTGACCCACGCGCAGGCGCCGGTGATCGACTGGGTAACGAAATCTGTCAAGGCAGAGGTGGGCGATGTCAGCAACGGCCTTTATGTCGACGCTAAGTCGCCGGACGGCGGTACGCTTTTGTATAAATGGTACCGGAGCGATACGGCCAGCAACGAAAACGGCACGCCTATCGAGAAGGCCGAGTATTACAGATATGCACCGGACACCTCGCAGGATGGCATCGTCTACTACTACTGCGTGATTACAAACCGTAATACAAATCCGAAGATTACCGGCAACCAGACCGCCATCGTCAAAACAGAAGCTATCCCGGTCTATACCGGCACGGTGTATGTCACGCTGGATGCTCAGGGCGGCAGCGTGAGCGTCGACAAGGTCCCGCTGAAGTTCTACGACCAGAGCAGCGGCAGGATCAGGCCTGACGGAAACCTGCCGATTCCGGAAAAGGAAGGCTATGCCTTCATGGGCTGGTACACGGAAAAAGAGGGCGGCAGGCAGATGACGCAGTACGATGATTTCGAGAACGCTATCACCCTCTATGCCCAGTGGAGTCCGGACGCTCTCACCCCCGTCATCGCCGATCAGCCGGATGATGTGGACAACCAGATGCTCAATATGGAAATCTATCTGCCGATGACAGTATTGGATCCTACCGACGGCGGCACCCTTTCTTATCAGTGGTACCGCTGCAACGAGGACGGCACCGGAGCGCAGCTTGTGGAAGGAGCGACAGACTCAACCTTCAAGGGCATAGCCAAAGAGACAGGAACCTTTTATTACTACTGCGTGGTGACCAATACCAACAAAAACGTAAGCGGCAGCCAAACGGCTTCGGCGCGGAGCGATATCGCCAAGGTGACCGTTGTGGCGCCCACAGGCGTCGTAGACGCCCAGACGCCGTGGCTTAACTGGGAGGTTATAAATGACGCCACATACGGCAAGGGCGCCCAGGTGGACGATCTGGTTTATTCCGCATCTGTAGTCGACGGCGGCGTGCTGACCTACCAGTGGTACGTAAGCTCCGACGAAACCAGCGCCGGCACAGCTATAGACGGCGCGACGCAGAGTATCTTCACGCCGCCTACAAATGAGGCAGGCACCTTCTATTACTATTGTATGGCGACCAACACAAACGAGTACGCGTCCAATAACAAAACAGCGCAAACCACCTCGAGCAGAGCCAAAATTACCATTGTGGATGTCCAGGCACCGGTTATCACCACTCAGCCGGCCAGCGCGACATACAGGGAAGGCGATACAGCTGTACCGCTGACCGTAAAGGTAAAAGCGGGAGAAGGCTGCAGCCTCACCTATCAGTGGTACGAAAGCGAGCGCCTAGATATCAAGGACGGTGTTCCGTTGGTTGGCGCTGACCAGAACAGCTTTACACCTGCTGTGGAGATGGACCCGGATGATGACTACAGTTCCACATGCTACTACTTCTGTGAAATCACCGCCACCTACTCTGACGGCAAGACGCTGACCCTCTATTCGCGGGTTGCGGATATCACTGTGTACGGCTCTTCCAGCGGGGAATACATTATCACCTTTGACCCTAACGGCGGCAGCGTTTCTGAAATTTCCTTGCCTACCGTGAATCAGCAACTCCTATATATGCCTGTGCCCCAGCGCATCGGCTATGACTTTGAAGGCTGGTATACGGAAAGAGAAGGCGGCACGCATGTCACCGTCGGCAACCGGATCTATTTTAGTGACGAGACTTTGTATGCCCACTGGATTGAAAACGGCCAGCCGGAGTACGCCCAATCCCCTGTCATTACGGCCCAGCCGGAAAACGCTCAATATTTCGTGGACGATCCGGCCAGCCCTCTGACTGTTCAGGCGGAGGTGACGGACGGCGGAACCCTATCCTACCAATGGTACCAGAGTGCTGACGGCAGCACGACCGGCGGAACTAAGGTGGGAGAAAACAGTTCGAGTTTTACGCCCGATACATCTGCGGAGGGCACCTATTATTACTATTGTGTAATCACCAATACCAACGACACGGCGTATTACCCTGTCGCTACGGCCAAAACGGAAGCAGCGTGCATAAAGGTAACGGTCAAATCCCATACCCACACGCCTATTCTGGTGGCGGGCAGAGATGCCACCTGTACCGAGGCCGGCAGCAAGGCTTATTACACCTGCGGCTGCGGAATGTCCTTTGAAGACGAGGGCTGCACCAAAGCGATAGCCGATGTGGAAGCCTGGAAGATCATCCCGGCTCTTGGCCATAGCTTCGGAGAATGGGAAACAGTGACAGAAGCCACCTGTACAAAACCCGGCAAGGAAAAACGCATCTGCTCCCGCTGTGAAGACGAGGAGACGCGAGAAACCGAAATGACAGAACACGTGTGGTCCGACAGCTATCTGGGTGAAAACGCGGATCCACAGAAACATTACCATGTATGCGAGGCCTGCGGCACAAAAGACGGAGGAGCAGAACACATCTGGAACGTCGAAGCCGCGACCGAGCAGACCGATAAGCATTGTACCGTATGCGGCTATGTAGCTGAGGAGCAGATTGAGCATACCCACACGCCTATTCTGGTGGCGGGCAGAGATGCCACCTGCACCGAGGCCGGCAGCAAGGCTTATTACACCTGCGGCTGCGGGATGTCCTTTGAAGACGAGGGCTGCACCAAGGTGATAGCCGATGTGGAAGCCTGGAAGATCATCCCGGCTCTTGGCCATGATTTTGAAAATGGGAAATGCAGCGTCTGCGGTGCAGTGGATTCAGACTATGAACCGGATGAGCCGTCACAGCCTGATGAGCCGTCACAGCCGGACGAATCGTCACAACCGACCAACCCCGGCGGTAGTGAGCCTGAGATTCCACAGACCGGTGACAACAGCAGTATCACATTGTGGATCACAATGTTGTTCGCATTCGGCAGTGTGATGGGAATGCTGAAGGTCAAAAGAAAAAAGCAAGAGGAATAACAAAAGAATCATTTTAAAAAGCAACGCCCGGATATCACAATAAGGTGATATCCGGGCGTTATAGTTTTCCCTGGCTGCCCAATTCGGACCGCTGCAAGATTTTCCCAAAATACGGCAGGGTTTCCTGCCGTGCCGCTCCCTCAATAACCACACGGAGTATGGCTTTTCAGTACTCTTCCATGGCTTCTGTCAGCCGCTTCACAGCGGGCAGCGGCCATTCACTCTCCCATGCGGGGGCTTTCCCTTTTATTAAAAAACAAATTGCACCAGCAGCATATAGCAGATCGTCCCGCCGGCAATGGATAATAACATCTGCCGTTTCCAGCAGTGAAGTACGACCACTACAGCGATGGAAATCAGCTCCGGGATTCCGTGACTGCCGGATATAAGGCTCACATCCTTTAGGCAATAAATCACTAACAGCCCGAAAACAGCGGCCGGAAGCACCTTTCCAAGATACTGGATATATTTTGGGGTGGGTTTCCCCGCCGGGAAAACCAAAAACGGCAAAAACCGTGTCAGCATGGTGCCCAGCACCACCATGCCGATGGTAATGATCTGTTGTGTCAGCGTCATCCGTTTTCCTCTCCTTTTTCAAGCGGCGCCCGCAGGAGGGTGAGCACGCCGAGAATCGCGATCATCGCCGGGATAATAAAGTTGTCCGCCCCGAATACAAGCAGGCAGATAAGGGACAGCCCAAGCCCCAGCAAAGCGCTGGTGTGCTTTTTGTCTTTAAGCCACTGTTCCATAAAAATCACTACGAACATAGCGGTCATGACAAAGCTTAACCCTTCGGTATTAAACTGGATAAACGAGCCGAAGATGCCGCCCAGCGTTGCGCCGGAAAACCAGTAAAAGTGGTTGAGCAGGGTGACAAAAAACATAAATAGGCCCCGATCCACATCCTCGGGGATATCGGCGGTGTAGTTGATGGAAAAGCTTTCGTCGCACATCCCGAAAATCAGATAGATTTTTTTAAGACCGGTCCCTTTAAATTTGTCCAGCATCGAGATGCCGTAAAACAAATGTCTGGCGTTAATCATCAGCGTCATGGTCAACGCCTGCAAAGGGTTAAACGCTCCCAGCAGCATGTTCACCGCCACAAATTCCACCGATCCGGCAAAAATTGTCAGGCTCATCAGCATGGGATATAAAAAGCTAAAACCCGAAACATTCATATAGATCCCGTAGGTCAGGCCGAGAAACCAAAAGCCCGCGAAGATCGGGATGGTATAGGGAAACGCGGTTTTTAACGCCCGCCAGTATTGTTGCCTTTTAGGAATTCCCTGATAGCCGGGGCCCTTCTGTTTTTGTACGTAGTTCATCCAAAGTCCTTCCAATGTCGCCGTTTAGACAGATCGCCTGCCCTTCGATCTCCTGGGGACACAAGGCTTCCCCATCGTTTATGCAGGCATATACCGCCTTGGGGTTTTGAGCCGTCATCTGCCAAAAGGGGTATTTGATGATCACCGGGGTGTTGTATCCCACGCCAAGCTCTAAAAACAGCACCCGCAGATTCTTTCGTGTGCGCAAAAAGGTTTCATACCGCTCGGCCGCTTTGTGCCATCCTTCGTCCTCCACGAAGGTATCGTCGGTGCGCAGGTTCATGGTGAGCGGTCTTCCGCAGTGGGGGCAGGTGGGAAGCAGGGAGGAGGGGATGCGCATATTCTGCTGCTCGGCCATCATCCGGCGGATCATCTCCTCGTTATCAAAGGTCTCCGCCCGGCAGGGCCCGCTGCACTGAAAAAGGCCGTAGTCCCCCTGGGTGTAAAACAGGCGTTTTTTTTTTTTTTTTTCTTTTTGAAAACAGTGATCCACGTTGGTGGTGATGACAAAATAATCCTTTTCCTTCACAAGCTCCAGCAGATCCCGGTAGGTGGCTTTCGGCGGGTCTGTATAGCGGTTATAGTAGATATACCGGCTCCAATACGCCCAATGCTCCTCCAGGGTATCATAGGGATAAAAGCCCCCGGAATACATATCGTGAAAACCGTATTTTGCTTCAAAGTCAGAAAAATATTGTTTAAAGCGTTCCCCGCTGTAAGAAAATCCCGCAGCGGCGGACAGCCCGGCGCCGGCGCCGATGACGACAGCCTCCGCCTCGTTTACCGCTTTTTTAAGCTTGTGAATCTGCTCCGAGTAACCCCCGGTAGACATTATAATCGATTTCTTTAAAAACATCAAATATCACCTCGATGGTACTGTTTTCCCGCGCTTTGTATTCTTTTACGGTCTGTACGGCGATCTCGGCCGCCCGCCGGTTGGGGAACCGGAATTCCCCCGTGGATATACAGCAAAGCGTGATGCTCTTTATGCCGTTTTGCCCCGCCAGCGCAAGGCAGGAGCGGTAACAGGAAGCGAGCTCATTTTCCTCCCGCTTGGTAAGCCGTCCCCGGACGATGGGCCCTACCGTGTGGAGCACATAGCGGCAGGGCAGGTTAAAGGCTGGCGTGATCTTCGCGCCGCCTGTCTCTTCCTCGTGGCCCTGGCGCTTCATCACCTCCGCGCAGGCCAGCCGCAGCTGCACCCCGGCATAGGTGTGGATGGCGTTGTCAATGCAGCCGTGGCAGGGCGCAAAACAGCCCAGCATCTGGGAGTTGGCGGCGTTGACAATGGCGTCGCAGCGAAGCGCGGTGATGTCACCCTTCCACAGGTAGATGCCGTCCTGCACAGGGGTCAGGTCGCGAAGATCGGTGATCCCTTTTAGCGCCGTTTCCGTCTGCAAATAGGCGTCCTGGACTTTCAAAAACCCCTCATCCACAGGGCGCGGCATGCGGACGTTAAACAGGGAGCGAAGCAGGCGCTTTTGATCCTCTTCCTCCGCTGGGATCTCGATATCCGCATATTCCGGCCGCTCCCGGAGCAGTTCCCGGATGAGAAAGATTCGTCTTTCGGATTGGGTCATGTTATCCCCGCCTTTCTACGGCCTTGGCCGGACAGATTTCATAGCAGTTCCCGCAGCGCAGGCAGTGCTCCTGCCGGATGAGGGCCGGAGTAATGGAAAAGTCGATGCAGCTTTGGGGGCAGGCTGTTTCGCAGGCCCTGCATCCGGTGCAGGCATTGGTGATCAAATAGCCATCATGCTCTCTCTCCGCCTTCCCGAACGCGAAGGAGAAGCGCTCCACCGGTTTTTTGGAAAGATCAAACCACTCGCCGGTTCCTTCGTAAAGGGTAAAAACCGTCAGGGCCCTTTGGGACTCCGGCGTGGGATAAATTTCTTTCATATAGGGATTTTTTTGAAGCAGCGTGGGAAGCGGCCCGCTTCCCAGTTCTTTGACCTTCCCCCGCACCGACACCGCCACGCAGGACAGGGTGTCTTCACCCTTAATGCCGGTGAGCGCCAGATACCCGGTTTGTTTCAGCCGGTTATAAAACCCCTTGCCTTTGGCGGTGAGGAAGGAGAGCCCCGTCTCGCCTGCGTCCATGATATCGATGGCGCAGGTGACGGGCAGCCCGCCTGTATCCACGGTAGCGGCGATCACCGTGTGGATCTGCTGCTGCAGGTAATCGAAAACCTCTTTTGTGTTCATTGTTTGTTTCTCCTTCCTACCAAGGCAATAACCGGGGCCATCCTGCTGGCAGCCCCGGTTTATTTGCTGTGGACAGTTTCTTTCAGCGTTTAAGCAAAAAAGAAGCCTGCCGTCATATCGAGATAATTCTGACCGCTGTACTGCGGATACTGCCGGCCCACCTCGGCTTTAAACGCGTCGGCGTCCCTACAGCTTGCCGCGATTTTTTTCAGGTTTTCCAGATAGTCGATTTTTGTCTGGGCGTCCTTTAGATCCTCGGGGGTGTAGTGGGAGGTCAGGATCAAATCGTAGCCCTTTTTAATATAGCTTTGGAGCTCTGCGATGATGGCGTCGGCGTGTCCTGCACCCGCAACGATGGAGTGGCAGTCATGGCCGAGCATATGGGTGTAAACGGCGTTGATCTCGGGGATCTCGATATCAAATGCTTCGCTTGTCTGCTTGATGATAAAATCAATGCCGCCGATTGTCGCTTTGCCCTCATCGATCACGTTGGTGATCTTATGGATGGAGCTGTCGAAGGCGTCGCCGAACGCGCCGGTAAACTGATCGATCAAAGCCTTCCCGCCGCCGTTTTCCGAATACTCCACGGCGTTTTGCGTGGCGTACTTCGGTACGTCGGGGAGAAAGGTCGCGCCCGCGCCGTGATAGGCGACCAGCATTCCCTCCACCGTCATATCCTTCAGATATTCGGTGAGCTCTTTGTTGTTGTCAAAAAAGCAGGGAGACTCGATAATGACCGCTTTGCCGTTTTTCTCCACAACAAACACTTCGTCGTCAATAAAATCGTTGGTTTTATAGGCGTGCAGCTTGACGGAGCCGAAGTCGTAAATATTCATTTCGCCCTTGGCGAGCTTGACGGTTTTATAGGTGTTTTTATCCATGATACGTTCCTCCTTGGGATTCTGCCCGGTTTAGGTGGGCTATAATATCGTTTGCTTGCCCGGAGTTTTGGATCGGCCGTTTTCCTTAGCTCTTGGCTTCATTATACGAAGCCGGGCGCCAACTGTAAAGTAAGCACTTTTTTGTAGCGTAGTTACCAAAAGGGAACTATTGGCCGGTTACCGGGAGGAAACCAATGCGCAGCTGCGGGATTTTAGGCCTCTTCTGGCAGTTTTCCAACTTTTTTAAAATTTTTTTGGAATACTTGTTTTTATGGGGGAGCTTGACTCCGAACAGGCTGCATAGTATAATTTAGATGCATAATTTCGAAAAGATACTATGATAGGAGGAAGCTTTTATGAGTGAGCAAAAAACAACGAAAGATCTTCCTGCGTGCCCGGTGGAAACCACCCTGACGCTCATTGGCGACAAGTGGAAGGTGCTGATTCTGCGGGATCTTCTTCCGGGGACCAAGCGCTTTGGCGAACTGAAAAAATCCATTGGCAGCGTATCCCAAAAGGTGTTGACCGCACAGCTGCGGGACATGGAAACAAGCGGGCTTGTCAGCAGAAAGGTGTATGCGGAGGTGCCGCCGCGGGTAGAATATTCTCTCACCGATCTGGGGCAAAGCCTGAAACCTATTCTGGATGCGATGCAAAACTGGGGAGAAAATTATAAAGCTGCACAAAACTAAAAACAGCGGGTATCCGGTTTCCCGGATACCCGCTGTTTTTATCGGTTGGATTATCAGAGCCAGAACACAGCCGCGTTATAAGAACTGTCTCTTTGCTTTTTATGCTGATGGCGGTTTATTCCGTCACGCCCTGGGTCATGCTTTGCCCCATTTGGGTGATGGCGTTTATCATGCCGCCGGTCAGCGCATTGACCAAATCCTGATCCATAACGATCTTCCACTGACCTTCGCTGTCCTTGTTGACTGTGATGTCGACCGTGTTGGTGGCCGTTCCAGCGGAGTTAAGCTTTTCCTTCATGGTATCTACCAACTGCTGTTGCAGATCTTCCGAGCTGGCCTGCCCACCTTGCTGCATATACAGGCTCATAGCCTCCTGCATCAAATCACTAAAAATAGTGGACATGTCTTTGGTGGTGATCTCCGTGGTGACCGTGGCGGTATCCCCGTCAACGTTTGAGCCGGTGATCTTATAGGTGAGCGCGCCAAAGACCTGTTTGTTGATTTCCTGAGATGTCTCGTCCTCCGAATCCAAGCTGAGGTCGGAAACGCTGCTGTCGCCGCTTTCAAAAACCTGATTCACCGTTTCCTGATCCAGGTTTTTAAGGGCGTCCAGTCCCTGCCGGACGGTGTCTTCGGGAGACGACGAACTGCAGGCAGCCAGTGACAAAAGCATACCCAGGGCTAAAATGAGTGAAATAACCTTTTTGCACATAATGGATCCCTCCTAATTTTTATCATATTATACAACAAAATTTTAATAAATGCAACAAAAACAAACAGTTTGTTATAAAAAATTATTTTTTCTATCAATATTTTAGACATAAAAGCTTTCTCATTGCATTTTATATGCTTTCGCGGTAAGATAAATACTATGGTTATAAAGGGGAGTGGTTATGTGATTATCAGCGTCAGCCGTCGGACAGACATTCCCGCTTTTTATGCCGATTGGTTTTTTAACCGGCTGCAGGAAGGGTTTGTCTGCGTGCGCAACCCCATGAACCACCGGCAGGTCAGCCGGATCGTCCTCTCCCCCGACAGGGTGGACGGGATGGTGTTTTGGACAAAAAATCCCCGGCCGGTTTTGGACAGGCTTTCGGAACTGGCAAGATACCCCTATTATTTTCAGTGTACCATTACTCCCTACGGCCGGGATATGGAGCCTTTTATCCCGGACAAAAACAGGGTGGTGATCCCGGCGTTTCAAGAACTTTCCCGCCGGATTGGGCCAAAACGGGTGATTTGGCGGTATGATCCTGTTATATTAACAGGAAAATATACAATTAGTTATCACATTCGCGTTTTTACGCAGATGGCCGCCCGGCTGTCCGGCTATACCCAAAAGTGCATCATCAGCTTCGCGGACGATTATGCCCATATCCGGCGGCCCATGGCGGCCATAGGGCAGCAGCCCATCACCCGGGAGCAGATGCTCCTTTTGGCAGAACATATTGCCGGGATCGCTACCCGCCACCACATGACGGTGGAGACCTGTGCCGAGCAGGTGGATCTGGGACATCTGGGGATCTCCCACGGGCATTGTATTGACCGCCGCCTGCTGGAAAACATAAGCGGCTATCCGCTGGCGGTGGGGAAAGACCCCTATCAGCGGGAGGCCTGCGGCTGTGCGGCCAGCGTGGATATCGGCGCTTACAACACCTGCCCTGGCGGCTGCCGGTACTGTTACGCGGTGAAAAGCCCTGCCAGGGCAGAGCAAAACCGCCTCCTCCACGATCCTCACTCGCCGTTACTGTTTGGCAAGCTGGGGCCGGAGGACGTGGTAAAGGACAGGCAGGGCGGTTCTGATAAAATATCCCAGCTGCACTTTTAACAAAGTTATCTTTAGCTTGTAAAGGAATCTTGCTTAACGCAAAATCGAAAGGATGAACACAAATGACCGAAAAAGAGAAAGCCCGGGCGGGGCAGTTGTATTTTAGCGGGGAGGAACAGCTTACCAAAGAGCGCGCCGCCTGTAAAGATCTTTGCTTTGCCTATAACCGGACCCTTCCCTCTAAACTGGAGGAGCGGGACAAGCTGATGCGCCGGATTTTGGGAAAAGCCGGGAAGGAGCTTTTAATCGAGCCGGTGTTTTGGTGCGATTACGGCTACAATATTGAGGTGGGCGACAATTTTTATATGAACCACGGCGGCGTGATTTTAGACTGCGCTCCCGTTGTGTTTGGCGATTATGTGTTTGTAGGGCCCAACTGCGGCTTTTACACCGCCGGCCACCCCTTGGACGTGGATCGCCGCAACCAATATTTGGAGTTTGCAAAGCCCATTATCGTGGGCAATAACGTCTGGATTGGCGGCGGGGTGCGGGTGATGCCCGGCGTGACCATCGGGGACAACACCGTCATCGCCGGCGGCAGCGTGGTGACTAAGGATATCCCCTCGGGGGTGGTCGCCGCGGGGAATCCCTGCCGGGTGATGCGGGAGATCACGCCGGAGGATGCCCTTCGGTAAAAAAGCGCGGACTTGAGCTGTTTATGAAAAAAGCACTTACAGCCCATACCATGTGGGCTGTAAGTGCTTTTTTCGCGTGATATGTGTTTTTTCGGCTTATTTTATGTTATCCAAATCCCAGTCGGTGTGCAGAGTGGCGGTTTTTAAAATCAGCCGGTCCCTCGTCCAGTGGTCCCGGTAATAGGAGCAGGTGCTAAACTGATCGTTTATCTGCGCCATTTTTTGTTTCATAAGCTCCCGCAGCCGGTTTAAGACGTCTTTATAAGCCGGATCGCCCGCCAGATTGTGCATCTGGTAAGGGTCGGCTTTGTTGTCAAACAAAAGCTCCTGCCCGTCGCTAAGATAGGTGGCATAGGTGTACTGCTTGTCCCGGAAGGCGCGCCATTCGTGGCCGTCCTCCCAGTCGGCGGTAGCGCCGGTGCCCATCATCAAAGCGCCTTCCGGTTCCTTTCCGCCCTGGCCGGTGATGGAGCCGCTGAGATCCATTCCCTCCACCTGATCCTGAGGGTAGGGAAGCCCCATCATGGTCAAAAAGGTGGGCATAATGTCCACCGTATTCAGGCAGACGTCGCAGGTGCTTCCCGGTTTTGTATGTCCCGGCCAACGCACCAAAAAGGGCACCCGCACCGCTTCTTCATAAAAGATGTTTTTCGCCCGGCGTCCGTGGGCGCCGAACAGCTCCCCGTGGTCGGAGGTAAACACAAAAATGGTGTCGTCCCGAAGGCCCAGATCGTCCATCGCCTGTAGTAAGCGTCCCACATTGTCGTCCAGATTGGCGGCCATGGCGTAGTATACCCGCATCCATTCGGGGAGGGCTTTGCGCTCCTTTTCATTCAAGCGGGCCCAGGCGTCCGCGTGGGGGTCGTTTTCCGGCAGGTAGTTGGGGGGCAGGGAAAAGTCCTCGTCTTTGAACAGTTCCAGATACTCCGGAGGCACATTTTCCGGCACCCAGGGGTCATGGGGAGTGCCTAGGGATAAAAACAGGGCGAAGGGCTTATCCCCTTGAGAAAGCCGCTTTAAATGCTCGATGGCCAGATCGGTCTGGCCGTCCGGCTCGTACTTGTCAAAAAAGATCTTTTCCGGGGAATTTAAGTGGTAATAAGCGTGGGGGCGATAGTATTCATGATGGAAGTTATAGGCCGCGAAGAAATCGTCAAAGCCCAGACGGTCCGGCCCCGCGGGAATATAGGAGTTTTTGGGGTCCTCGTGATTGCCCCATTCGTTGGCGTACAGGTGCCACTTGCCGATGTAAGCCGTTTCATAGCCGCCGTCGTTTAGCTCGTGGGCCAGGCACCGGTGATCGGTGTTCATCCGGATCTCGTTGATGACCATGCCGGTGCTGGTGGTGTATTTGCCGGTGAACAGGCTGGCCCGGTAGGGGGCGCAGACAGGATGGCCGGACACGGCGTTGCACAAATTGACGCTTTCCGCCGCCAGGCGGTCGATGTGGGGCGTTTTCGCCTTTTTGTCCCCGGTATAGCCGCAGGAGGAATACCGAAGCTGGTCTGCAAAGACGTAGACAAGGTTGGGATGTTTGTTCATGGTGTCAAACTCCTTTTTAAATAAAATCTGGTATCCAAAGCTCCTTAGAGAGCATAAGAATCAGGAAAACACAGCTGCCGCCGTCTGCCGGATGGCGGGAAGGCAGGCCGTCAGAAAATCTTTATAGGGGCAGTAGCCGGGCTCGCTGTAATAAAAATCCCGGTACCGGCGGCAGCCACCGCCGCACATCCGGCGGACGGGGCAGGAAGGGCAAAGATCCCCGAATGGAACAGGCGTTTTAAAAAACGCCTCCATGCCGGGGGAGCGGGAAAGCTCTTCAAAAGAGCTTTCCAAAATGCTGCCGCACCGGAATTCATCCAATACATAAAAGTCGCAGGGGTAAACGCCGCCGTCCGCCTCGATGACAAACTGGGGGTGGCAGTGCCCCATCATACCGCACATCTCTGGCGGCTGGCCGGCCGCCATCCGCACCAGGTTGTCAAACAGCCGGATGCTCATATAATAGCCCTTTTGAAACTCCTCCCGCCAGAGGGCGAACAGTTCCTTTAAAAAGGCGGCGTACTGCCGGGGAGAAAGAGCGTAGGGGGCCTGTTCGCTTGGATTTTCCAGCGGGGCAAGACAGGGGATAAACTGCACATAATCAAAGCCCTTGCTTTTTAAAAAGCGAAACAGCTGCCGGGGACGGCGGGCGGCCTGCTTGGTGATGACCGACAGGATATTGAATTCTACGCCGTGCTCCTTTAACAAAGCCGCCGAGCGGAGCACCCGCTCCGCCGTCCCTCTGCCTGAGGCGTCCACCCGATTTAGGTCGTGGAGGGATTCCTCCCCGTCCAAAGAAAGGCCCACTAAAAAGCCGTATTCCCGGAACAGGCGGCACCAGTCCTCGTCAATGGTGACGCCGTTTGTCTGGATGGAATAGGAAAGGGTTGCCTTTTCCGGCTTATGTTCTTTGGCATAGGTGGTAAACCGGCGGAAAAATTCAATTCCCGCCAGGGTGGGTTCCCCTCCCTGGAAGGCAAAGCAGACCGTGCCGGAGGGGCACTGGGCAAACGCCCGGTCGATTAAAATACGGGCGGTGGCCTCCTCCATAATCCCGTAGGATTTTACCTGCCTTAAATCGCTTACATCCGCGTAAAAACAGTAGCGGCAGCGAAGGTCGCACAGGGAGGAAGCGGGTTTGATTAAAACCGAAAATACACTCATACAAAAACTCCTGTTAAAGATAAAAGTCAGGCGCTTATAAACGGGAAGGGGATTCCGGCGGCTTTTAAGATCAGGTAAAGGACAAGGGAAACACCGCCTGCTCCCAGCATGACAAAGATGGGGTTTAATTTTTTGGCCTTTCGCAGAATAAAAAAGCACAGCACAAAAAACACGATGGCAAGCCAGTCGATATTTTGCAGCCGGAAGGCTTCATCGGTGCGGGGATAGATGGAAAGCTGCAAAATCGACACCCCGGCGGAGGCGATCAAAGCGACGATCGCTGGGCGGAGTCCGCCCAGTATCCCCTGGATCACCGGGACGTTTCGATATTTTTGATAGATAAACGCCAGCGTCAGCACGATGATGCAGGAGGGCAGTACGCAGCCAAAGGTGGCGACCAGCGCGCCGGGGATTCCTCCCACCCGGATGCCCACAAAGGTGGCGCAGTTGATCGCCACCGGCCCGGGGGTCATCTGGGAGATGGTGATAATGTCCACAAACTCGGTCATATCCATCCAGTGGTACAGGTCTACCACCTGGGACTGGATAAGCGGCACCGAGGCATAGCCGCCGCCAAAGCTGAACAGGCCGATTTTCATAAAGCTCCAAAGAAGTTCCAGGTAGATCATCATGCCTGCTTCCCGCCTTTCCGCTGGCTGTACAGGGTGGTCAGCGCGCCGATGGCGCCGCAGATCAGGATGATAAGCATCACGTTTACCCCGAACACACACACCGCCGCAAAGGATAACAGCATCACGGTGATGGGGAGCCACTGTTTCTTTTTCACAACCTCCATCCCCATGGACAGCACGATGTCGGCAATAACGGCGCCTACCGCCACCTGCATCCCCCATAAAACCGCCCGCACCGCACCGGAGTTTTTAAAGGCAATGTAAAAATAAGAGATCACCGACAAAAGAAGCAGGGGCGGCAAAACGGTGCCTATAATGGAGATCAGCGCGCCGGGAAGCCCGGCCACCCGGTAGCCAATGAGGATCGCGGCGTTGACAGCAATGGCGCCGGGAGAGGACTGGGCGATGGCGGCGATGTCCAGCATCTCCTCTTTTTCCAGCCAGTGGAACTTGTCCACGAATTTGCGCTGCATCAGGGGGATCATTACATAGCCGCCGCCAAAGGTAAAGGCGCTCAGGGTAAAAGTAGAGGCGAACAGGCGAAGATAAAAACGCAGGTCTTTTTTCACAGGGGCCGCTTCTCCTTTTTCAGAATCTTGATCCTTTCTTTTGTAACAATTTCCATTATAACGGTTGCAGCTTGATATGTAAAATATTATAATTCATATGGGTAACATTATTTTTTTGTTATGAAAGAGGAGGAGCGTTATGACTTTGCGCAATCTTCGGATTTTCCGGACGGTGTGCGACCTTGGCAGCGTGACGGCTGCGGCGGAAAAGCTGTATCTGTCCCAGCCTGCCGTGAGCGCCGTTATTGGGGAGATGGAACAGCATTTCGGGGTCAAGCTGTTTGACCGGATCTCCCGGCGGCTGCACATCACCGAGGCGGGCAAGCGGGTGTACGAATACGCGGCGCATATTTTGACGCTGTACGACGAGATGGAAAACGGCATCCGGGACTGGGGTAAGGCGGGAGTGCTGCGGATCGGTTCCAGCATTACCATCGGCAACCGGCTGCTGCCGGGGATTGTCAAGAAATTTTCGGCGGAAAACCCCGAGATCAAGCTCAAGGTGACCATTGACAATTCCAGCGCCATCGAGCGCCTTGTCACCCAGGGAGAGCTGGACGTCGGGCTGATCGAGGGGGTTACCCGGCAGCCCCAGCTGATCGTCCGGCAGTTTATGGAGGATAAGCTCGTTGTACTCTGCGGCCGGGGGCATCCCTTGTGGGAAAAAGGCGAGACGTCCCCCCGGGAGCTTTGCAGTTACCCCTTCATCCTGCGGGAGAAGGGGAGCGGCACCCGGGAGCTGTTTGATTCCAGCCTTTTGATCCACAATCTGGCGGTAGAGCCGGTGTGGGAATCCATCAGCACCTCCGCCATCGTGGAGGCGGTGGCGGAAAACCTGGGGCTGACGGCGCTGCCCTACCGGCTGGTGGAAAAGGAGATTAAAAGGGGACGGGTGCGCACGGTGGAGGTGCCGGGATTATCCCTTACCCGGAACTTTTACCTTTTGCGCCACGGGGGAAAATACCTTTCGGGCGCAGGGGAGGCGTTTATTCGTAAGGTGTTGGACGGCTCCCTTTAAGCCGGCCGGCGAAAAAGGAAAAGGCTTCCAAAATCTCCTTTTCGAAGATGTTGTGCTTTAAATAGACAAAATGAAACTCCCGCACCGCGTGAAACCCTTCCAGCAATATGGGGGAAAGGCTTCCTTCCGAAAGCTCATGGGCGGCGGCCTCCCGGTAAAGGAAGGTGATTCCTAAATGATCCGCTACCAGCCGCTTGATGGCGGCGAAGTTCCCCACCTCCGAAACATGGGCAAAGCTTGCCAAAGACAGGCTGTGCTCGTGAAGGATCGTCTCCAGCACCTGTCTGGTGCCGCTTCCTTTTTCCCGCACAATCAGCCGTTCCCCTGTGAGATCATCCAGGGAAACGGCTTTTTTGGCATAAGGGGAGCGGGGGGAACACACCGGGATAAATTCTTCCCGGGAAAACAGCCGCCAGGCGTAGTCCGCCTTTTCAAAAGCCCCTTCAATAAACGCCATGGAAATCTCCCCCCGGCGGAGTTTTTCCAGCAGGGTTTGGGTGTTGTTGACGTACAGGTGCAGATCGGCGTCGGGATATTCTTTTAGATAAGCGGTCAGCAGCGGCGGCAGGACATATTCCCCGATCGTCAGGGTGGCGCCCATGGTCAAAACGGGGCGGCTTGGTTCTGCTTCTTTCATCCGGGCAGCGATTTTTTCGCTGTTTGCCTGCATGCTCTGGGCGTATTCCCGGAAGAGCTCTCCCTTGTGGGTGAGGGAGAGGCTTTTGGCGGCATAGCGAAACAGCGGCGCTCCCAGTTCCTTTTCCAGATGCCGGATGTGCTGAGACACGGCGGGCTGGGTCAGATGCAGGCGGTCGGCGGTTTTGGTATAGCTTTTGGTTTCACACAGATCCAAAAAGGTTAAGATGCGAAAATCCAGCATACAATCACCTATAAAATAAATTTATAAAACCATAATAAAGAATAATTTTATTTTATAATAGAGCTGTGGTAAAATCAAGGGAGAAATTTTGACGAAAATTGGGAAAGGGGCTTTTGGGAGACTATGGGAGACAGATTAAAAAGCGTCCCGCAAAGGGCAGTTTTCTATATCAAAGACATTGGGCCGGGATTTTTAGCCTGCCTGGGGATCGCGTTAATCGCCAAGCTTTTGGGAAATGTCATCCCCGCCATAGGGGGCGCCACCATTGCGATCTTTTTGGGGATCATCGCCGGGAACACTATTTTAAACCGTCCCCGGCTGGATACGGGGACCAAGTTTTCCGAAAGCAGGCTGTTGGAATACTCCATCGTGCTCATGGGCGCAACGCTGAGTTTAAGCAATGTCCTTTCGGTGGGAGCAAGCGGCCTTGTGTTTATCATCGTCCAGATGACGGTCACCATCACCGCCGCTTACCTGATCGGCCGGATGCTGGGATTTACCCGGAAATTCTCCCTGTTGATGTGCGCGGGCAACGCGGTGTGCGGCTCTTCCGCCATTGGGTCGGTGACGCCGGTGGTGGGGGCGGATTCCAAGGACAAGGGGCTGTCCATCACTATTGTTAACGTCACAGGCACGGTATTAATGCTCCTGCTGCCGGTACTCACCGGGGTGATTTACGGTCATGAGCTGCTGCCCACCTCCGGGATGATCGGGGGGACCTTGCAGTCCATCGGCCAGGTGATCGCCTCCGGCAAGCTGGTAAACGACCAGGTGGAGCAGATGGCCACCATCTTTAAATTGATCCGGGTGATCTTTTTGGTAGTAGTCGTGCTGGTATTCTCCCGGATGAACACCGGGGAGGACCGGGGCCTTTTCTCCAAACGAGAGCAGGGGGAAGGGCAAAAGGCCAAGGCGAAGATTGGGGTTCCCTGGTTTATCATCGGGTTTTTCATCCTGTGCGTCATTACCAGCCTGCATTTGATTCCTCGGCCGGTGGCAGACGGCGCCCATTTTATCAGCGGGCAGTTTGAAATCATCGCGCTGGCGGCTATCGGAATGCGGGTGAAGTTTAAAACCATCGTCAGTGAGGGGCCGAAAGCCCTGCTGTACGGAGGCTTAGTGGGAACCTGCCAGGTAGTAGCGGCGCTGGGGCTTATCTTTGTCCTTTTCCAGTGGCAGCCCTTTTAATAATTTAAGACAAGTGCTTTTTATGGGGACTGCGCAAAACCTTCGTTTTGCGCAGTCCCTTTTCTCCTTTTTTAACCAGAAATTTTGGTATGAATCCTTCCTGTTCCGGGAAATCTAAAAGCATGGCGAACACGCCGCAGAACAAGGAAAGGAAGGATACCGCTTGGAGTCCATATGGAGAAGAGAAAGCTCCCTTCGACCCAGGGAGCCTCTTAATGGGGATATTTCCGCTGATGTCGCCGTGGTCGGCGGCGGGATGGCGGGGATACTCACCGCCTATTTTTTAAAACGCCGGGGGATAAACGCCGTTGTGCTGGAGGCGTCCCGGATCGGGAGCGGTCAGACGGGGAACACCACCGCCAAGATTACCTCCCAGCACGGGATGATCTATCACCGGATGATGGAGGTGTTCGGGGAGCAAAAAGCCAAACAGTACGCCCAGGCCAACCAGCAGGCCATCCGGGATTATCGGGAGCTGGTGGAAGAGCTGCATATCCACTGCGACTTCACGCTCTGTCCCTCCTATTTATACGCTTTAGCAAACCGGGAGGGGCTGGAGCAGGAGGCCGAGGCCGCAAAAAAACTGGGGCTTCCCGCTGAGATCATGGAACACACCGAGCTGCCCTTTCCGGTAAAGGGGGCGCTGCGGTTTGAAAATCAGGCGCAGTTTGATCCCCTTCGCTTTTTGCAGGCGGTGGCCGAGCCTTTGACCATCTACGAGCAGACGCCGGTGCAGAAGATCGAGGATCACCGGCTGATAACCTCCGGCGGGACGGTGGAAGCGAAAAAGATCGTTATGGCTACCCACTTTCCCTTTGTGAGCGTCCCCGGCTATTATTTCATGCGGATGCACCAGCAGCGGTCGTATGTGCTGGCTTTGGAGGGGGCGCCAAAGCTTAATGGGATGTATTACTGCGGGGAGGAGGGCGGATACTCCTTTCGGAGCGCGGGGAAATACCTGCTGTTTGGCGGCGCGGGCCACCGGACGGGGGAAAACAAGGAGGGCGGCCGGTATGAGGAACTGCGCAAAGAGGCGCGCCGCCTGTACCCCCACAGCAAGGAGGCGTTTGCCTGGTCGGCTCAGGACTGTATGCCCGACGACGGTGTGCCGCTGATCGGGCTGTTTTCCTCGGCACAGCCCGACTGGTTTGTAGCCACAGGATTTCAAAAATGGGGGATGAGCACCTCCATGGCGGCGGCCCGGCTTCTCTGTCAGGCTATCGCCGGGGAGGAACCCGATTGGGGAGAGGTGTTTTCCCCCCAGCGGTTTAACATGGCGGCCGCCGGCGCCGCCATGCTGGAGGATGGGATGATGGCGGTAAAAGGGCTCGGAAAAACACTGTTTCACATCCCCTCTTCGGCGGCGGAGGAGCTGCTCCCGGGGCATGGAGGAATCGTCTCCCTGGAAGGGGAGAAGATGGGCGTTTATAAGGACGAGGAGGGCAGGCTGTTTGCTGTGCAGGCCCGCTGTCCTCATCTGGGATGCGAACTGAGCTGGAACCCGGATGAAAAAAGCTGGGACTGCCCCTGTCACGGCTCCCGGTTTGATTATTGCGGAAATCTGCTGGACAATCCGGCACAGGAGGGACTAAAGCGTGAATAATTATCATGGTTATTTAAAAAACACTTCTTTTTTTGAGGGGTGGTATCTGAAGCATCAGGCCGGCGGGCACACTCTGGCGCTCATTCCCGGGATTCACATGGATCAAAAGGGGAACCGTAAGGCGTTTGTTCAGCTGATTACCCAAAAGGAGTCCCGGTATTTTGAGTATCCTTTTTCGGAATTCCATGTTAAACCAAAAACCTTTGGGGTAAAGGTCGGGGAAAATGTTTTCAGCGAAAAAGGCTGCCGGTTGTATCTCAATGAATCGGGATTTTCCTTATACGGCACGCTGCGGTATGGGGCGTTTTCCCCGCTTAGCTACGATATTATGGGACCGTTTGCGCCAGCGGCATTCCTGCCCTGCCATCATGGAGTGCTCAGCATGGCGCACAGTGTCAGTGGGCAGCTGTCTGTCAACGGAGAGAGCGTCTCCTTTGACGGCGGAAAAGGCTATATCGAAAAGGACTGGGGAAAGTCCTTCCCGCCCGCTTATTTTTGGACCCAGTGCAACGACCTTCCCGGCGACAGAGCGGTCATGGCGGCAGGGGCAAAGCTTCCTATCGGGCGGGCGGCGCTGTGGGGTTCCATTGCCGCCGTGTTTTGCGAGGGACAGGAATACCGCATCGCCACCTATCTGGGAGCGGAGATTTTGGAGATGGATGGAACCTCCCTCCACCTGCGGCAGCGGGATCTGCGGCTCAGAGCCGACGTGACCGGCGGCCAGGCCCACGCCCTAAAAGCGCCCGTTTTAGGCGGGATGGAACGGGCAGTGCACGAAAGCGTGGATGCCCGGGTGCGCTACCGGTTTTATAAAAACGACCGGCTCGTGTTCGATCTGGAGGGCGGGCACGCCGGATTTGAGTACGCCGGGGAGGAAGGTTGACACTGGAAAAACGGCCTCTATGGCGAAATACGGACAAAATCTACCGCTGTAAAACACGTGTTTTACAGCGGTAGATTTTTATAAGCATAGTAGGGTTTTGTTTCTGGTAAAAAATTGCATTATAAATATAATCCTATAAATTAAAAAATAAATCAATGCATATATAAAAATGGTTTTATTACAATAAGATAATATTATTGAATATAAAATTTGATTTTAGTATAATATATACAAACAGAAAGGCGGAAAGAGGAGGAATGATAAAAATTGCAAAACAGAAGTAAAAAAATATTGGAAACAATAAAACGGAAAGGAAGAGAGCGATGGCGGGCTTAAAAAGGACAAAAATTTTCAGAAAACTGCTTAGTTTCTTACTTGTATTTGCGATGATACTTCCGATGACGTCATTCGTAGGGAACTTTCTCGCCGCTGCTGATGCAGAATGGACGCGTATAGATGATAAAGATTCAAAGATAACCTATACGGGGCATTGGGAATGGTGGGATGGCCGCAATTTGGGAACCTATATGGACACTGAAACCTATTCCAATGATACGAATGCAACAGCCTCTTTTACATTTACAGGAAATAAAGTTAGAGTTATTTCCAAAAAAGACATTCGTCAGGGCGCTGTCAAAATAACCCTTGATGATCTGGCGCCGGTTGAAGTGAATTGCTATTTGGCGTCAGGAGAAGGGGTACAGTTAGTTGTTTATGAGTCGCCTTTGTTGGAAACAGGCGAACACACAATCAAATTGCAACCATTAGGATATGAAGGATTAAGCTTTTCGATTGATGCGCTTGAATATACGACGATGCAAAATACAAATCACAAAAACACAAATGACATATGGACCAAAGTAGACGATAATGATTCCGCTGTCTCTTACAGCGACAACTGGAACGCTTCCTCTGAAGAAGGAAGCTACGGCGGTTCGGTCCATTCATCCGATGTGAAAGATGCCACCGTAACCTTTCGCTTTACCGGAACCAAAGCCCGTTTTTACGGCGCCAAGAAAGACGCTGTGGGAATTGCATCGGTTTATGTGGACGACGAATATCAGACTAACATCGACTGCAAGGATGCAAGCGTAAACAGCTATGATTATTTTCTGTATGAAACGCCCTTGCTTCCTTATGGGGATCATACGCTCACGTTAAATGTCCTTCATCTAACCAGCGGCGGCGGAGATGAAGGAACCGAAGTTATTGTGGATGCGTTCTCTTATACGGATTTCGATTATACCCATAGAATTACATATGAAGTGGAAAATATCGAGGAATCAGGGTTTTATATGAGCGGCAAAGGTGTATCTGCCGTAGAAGATGGCATATTATTTGACCACACAGCCGCCGAAGGCGGACGGGACATTTCGTTGTCCGGGCCGAATAGCGCGGATATTCCATATGGAAAATATAACCTTGACATCTATGCAACCTTAAAAAGCACGCTTGAAACCGGGGACGGCAGCCACTATGTTTTTGGCTTGGACATCGGCGGGTCCACCATTTTAGATGCCAATGTTACTGAAAAAGATATGGGAGAAGTCAATACAGAAAAGGTGTTGTCTTATCCTATCGACATTCCCAGCGGCGCTAATGTTAATCTGCGCGTTTGGTGGGATAAAACGAATACAATATTGATAGACAAGGTGGTGCTGACACCGGTGCAATCCAGTCTTGATAATCAGATTACCATCAATACCGAGGATACCGGCAGGATGTTTGAAGGCGTCGGCGCCCTGTCCGCCTCCAGCTCCAACCTGCTCTATGACTATGAGGAACCGTACCGGTCGGACATTTTGGATTATCTGTTCAAACCCAATTTCGGAGCTGCCTATCAGCATCTGAAAGTGGAGATGGGCGGAGACGGCAACAGCACAAACCAAACCGAGCCCGCGTATGCGAGAACACTGGAGGAATTCGAACTGGTTCAGTCGGTGCGCGAGAAGTGTATAAACGGCACCATCGACCGGAATTCCGAAGACTATTTAAAGGTAAAAGAATATTTTAACCGTGGCGTTGAGTTCTGGCTGATGGAAGAAGCCAAAAAGCGGAATCCGGATATTTTGCTGGACGTCCTTCAGTGGTCGGCGCCGGGGTGGTTCCGTTATGACGGCTCTTACGGACCAGAGGCGGATCCGAATGAGGACTTCGGCAGGTGGAAAAAACAGAAGTTCTATACCCAGGATAATGCGGACTATATCGCCACTTATATCTGGGGCGCCAAGGAATTCCATGATCTGGACATCGACTTTTGCGGAATCTGGAACGAAAACTACAATTCCGACCGGAACGATTGGATCATCACGTTAAGAGAGACGTTAGACCGGTACGACTTGACAGACGTTAAAATCATCGCGGCGGATGCAAATGATTGGGGTACCATCTGGAACAGCGCGGAGGATTTGACAGCTACTCCAGAACTTAGAGACGCCGTACATGCCATTGGCGTGCACTATCCCCACTGGGGGAGCCCGAACCCCTATCACGACAACGCGGAAGCGCAGGCAACCGGTAAACCCCTGTATTCCAGCGAGGACGGCTCCATCGGCGGAAACTGGGAAGCGGCCTTAAAATCGGCCCGCATTTTTAACGCCAACTACATCGAAAACCGTATTGTCAAAACGGTTTTCTGGAGCTGTTTTTCCGGGACATATGACGGTGTGGCGATCCATCTAAGCGGAGCCATGCAGGCCAACACCCCGTGGTCAGGGCATTATGAGGTAGAGGACGGCATCTGGGGCTTTGCCCATACCACCCAGTTTACCAAACCCGGCTGGAACTATATTGACAACGCGTGCGGCTATCTGGATGCAGGCAGAAGCTATGTTACGCTGCAGGACAACGGAACGGCAGACAACCGCAAGAGCAACCCTGACTTTTCTATCATCGTAGAAACCGGAGGAGCGTCCGACACACAGACGATGAATTTCACCTTGAACGGTATGTCAAACCACGAGATTGCCGTGTGGAAAACAGAACAGGGCAATACCTTCCAAAAAGTAGATACCATTACGCCCCAGAATGGGAAATTCTCTTACTCGGTGGATCCTAACTGCATTTATTCCTTTACCACAACCACCGGACAGCAAAAGGGAGAAGCCGAAACGGCGATTCCGGAAAACAAAGAATTCCCCATGGATTACGAGGATGACTTTGACAGCTATCAGTCCGGGGAGCGGCCGACATATTTTTCGGATCAAATGGGCGGCTTCGAAATTTATGATAACGGTACTTCTGATAAAACCCTGCGCCAGTCGGTGCCGTTAAAGCCCATTTGCTGGTGGGACGATTATGAGCCGTTTTCCTTTGTGGGCAACAGAAGTCTGCACAATTATATTGTCAGCGCCGATGTAAAAATCGAGGAATCCGGATACGGCGGAATCTACGGCCGTGTGACAGGGCCTCGCTATGGGCAGACTCATCCATATGGATACGGGCTGCGGATCGAACCCAACGGCCAATGGCAGCTGACCAAATACAAAGTCACCAGCAACAGCAACAAAGCTTGCTTTGAAGTTTTGCAAAGCGGTCATGTAAGCGGCGTTGCAAAAAACGACTGGATTTCGTTAAAAATGGTCTTCCGGGATGAAAAAATACAAGGATTTGTCAACGACGAGATTGTATTTGAATATATCGATGAAGAAGACAATTATGTATCCGGCCGCGCCGGGGTTGGCAGCAGTTATGACTATGTGCAGTTTAACAATTTTAAAATTATTAATCTTGAAGACGACAAAAACTACACAAAAGTCGATGACGGCCATTCCTCTATTACCTATTCAGACGGATGGTATACATGGCCGGGCGTAGGATACAATCAAACTGTCCATTATATCTCGGAACCCAACGGAACCGAAACAGCAACGTTTACCTTTGAAGGCGTAAAAGCAAGGTTTTATGGGTTTAAAAGATCGGACTTAGGAATCCTGGAAGTATATGTGGACGGCGTCAAGACGGCGGAAATAGACCAGTATATCGACGGCAATTCAGAAGACGTTTTGCTTTATGAAACGGATGTGCTGGAGCCTGGCGTTCACACGCTTAAAATAGCAGCGACGCAGCGCAAAAACCCTGCAAGCTCAGGGACGGAAATCGTTGTGGATGCATTTGCGCATACGACCATTGCCCCCGAAATTGTTCTGCCGGAAGCGGTAAAATTAAATCATTCCACTTACACACTGGAAATTAATCAAACATACAAATTGCTGGCGGCCATCGTACCAGACACCACCACAGATCAACGCATTACCTGGACTAGCAGCAATCCCGATGTGGTTTCCGTGGATGACAAGGGCGAGCTGCATGCCCACAAGGCGGGAAGCGCAAAGATTACAGCCGCGACAGTGACTGGGGGCAAAGAGGTATCCTGCAACATCACAGTACTGAATAAGGAATATATTGATCGAACCCAGTTATCCGCTTTGTTGGAACAAGCAGAGCAGTATGACCAAGAGGATTATACAGCCGAAACGTATGCAGTATTTGAACAGGCAGTGAAGCGGGCAACCGATATATCCTTAAAAGAAAATGTCTCTCAGCAGGATGTCGATCAAGCGTCGCAAACATTACAGGAAGCCATTGATATGCTGATGCCGGAAGGATATCATTGGATTACGCGGAGCGTTGTAATCGATCAAAATGATTTTACACAAAATGAGGCGTACTTAAACGCGAGGGTATATTGGAGACCCGGAAACACACTGCCGTACACATTATATGTCAAGGAGGTTCAACTGACCTATGATGATAAAAGCCTGATACAGAGTTTTACAACCCAAAACGGCCTGAATGTTAACGGATGCACAAACGTTGTCCGCACCGCCAAGGAAGGCGTTAAAATTTTTAAAGACAGTGCTGTTGACGGTGAGATCAATATATGGTCGAATGGAAGCATCGCTGTTCCTAAAGGAACCCATACGGTCATTATGAGGGTGCTGGTAAAGATCGAGGATATTCCGGAAGGGATGAACACCGCTGATCTTTATCCCTGCTCGCTGAACATTTGGTCCGACCAGCTTACAAGGCATTTTAATCCCACAGATATCAGCCAAATTCCGTTTTCTGAATGGTGCAGCGGAACAACCTATGACGTGCGCTTTTATAACGGCGACACGCTTATAGGGGAAACACAGCAAATTGCAGAAGGGTATGCGGCAAAAGCTCCGGAATTATCCGATATCAACGTGCCGGATGGATGTGAATGGAAAGGGTTTGCAAAAACGCCAGGCGGAGAGGTTGTCGACAACTTCATTATCCTTGGTGATACAAACTACTATGCGGTTTTTGATTCTTTAGAGGATCCTGACGATCCCGGCACAGGCGATCCTGATGATCCCGGCACGGGCGATCCTGACGATCCTGGAACAGGCGATCCTGACGATCCCGGCACGGGCGACCCCGATGATCCCGGCACAGGCGATCCTGACGATCCCGGCACGGGCGACCCCGACAATCCCGGAACAGGCGATCCCGACGATCCCGGTACGGGTAGCCCCGACGACCAGAACCCAGCCGATTCTAACGATCAGGAACCCACAGATTCCAATAGTCAGATCCCATCGGAAGATCATCAAAATCCGCAGACGGCGGTTTGGTTCCCCTGGGGGGCAGCTGGAGCTGCGCTGGTTGCCGGACTTTGCATTTGCTCGGCTAAGCGTATCGGCGGACACCGCGGGAAAAGAAGGGGATAAATAGACATTAGCATTCTTATTTGATGTTATGGAGAGTTGTAAAAAGGGAACCCGTGCCATAGGCGCGGGTTCCCTTTGCTGTATGTTCATTCTGATGAAAAAAAGAAGGATTCTTTGAGTAATTTGCGGATTGTTATTTTAAAAAATAGCGAATATACTGTAGGCGAATTTAAGAGGGAGGCGGTGTGATGGAACAGACAGAAATCCCAGGCACTATATTTAACATCCAGAAATTTTCGGTGCACGACGGCCCCGGCGTGCGCACGGTGGTCTTTTTTAAGGGGTGCAATCTTTCCTGTTTGTGGTGCCACAACCCGGAATCGGTATCGGCCAAAAAGCAGGTGGAATTTTATCCCGACCGCTGCATCGGCTGCGGCCGGTGCATGGAAGCCTGTCCCACCGGCGCCCACCAGTTTGACCCGGAAAGCGGCATCCATATCATTCGCCGGGAGCTTTGCACCGGCTGCCTGTCCTGCGCGGACACCTGTTATGCCCAGGCCCTGGTGGGCGTGGGGGAGGATGTGACGGCGGATGATGTGTTCCGGCGGATTTTAGACGACCGGATGTACTACGAGCAGTCGGGGGGAGGGGTCACCTTTTCCGGCGGGGAGTGCATGCTGCAGCCGGTGTTTTTAAAGGCCCTTTTGTCCATGTGCCGGGCGGAGGGAATCCACACCGCAGTGGACACCGCCGGGTATGTGGGCTGGAAATGGTTTGAGCAGATATTACCCCTCACCGACCTGTTTTTGTACGATGTAAAAGCGGCGGACGAGCAGGTTCACAAAGCCCTCACCGGGGCGGGAAATGAGCTGATCTTACAAAACCTCACAAGGCTTTCTAAGGCCGGGGCGAACATCATCGTACGGATTCCCTTTATTCTCGGCTACAACGATGGGGAGATGGAGGGGATCGCGAAACTCTTAGCGCCTCTTTCCCTGCAAAAGGTAGAGATTTTGCCCTACCACAAGCTGGGTAATAGTAAATATGAGGCTTTGGGGCGGGAAAAACGGGCGCCTAAGGCTCAGGTCCCTCCGGCGGAACTGCTGGACAAAACGGTGGAGGCCTTCCGCGCGCTTGGCATCCCCGCAAGCCATACATAAAGCATATCTATAACCGTTATCATCATCAGGCAGTATTCTGCTTCAGAAAGGGTGAATCACCATGACGCTTAACACAGAAAAAGTATCCCTCTCCCCGCTGATCGAGCAGCGGATCAAAGCGCTTCACCAGGACAAAATGGCCATCAACAACCATAAAATCGCCGTTAAGGGAAGCCTTAACATCGACGATCACGGTTACATCGTCTATGAGAACTTCCGGTTCCAGCATATCCCCGGCCATGAGAGCGGGATGGTACACGGCTGCCGGAATCTGGGGCAGAACCTCCGCAAGTTTTTAAACGAGATCCCGGCTTATGTAAACAAAAACAGCGCCCTCGCCACCTGCTGGATCGGTTTTTTCCAGGACTTCGCTCCCATTGGCCTGGTGCCGGAAGACCGCCCGCCGGAGCATATCCGGGAGCTGCTCCAAAAATACGGGATCATCCAAAGCGGCATCGGCGGGATGAACCACCTGTGTCCGGATATGACCATCGGTTTTGAGCTGGGCTGGGGCGGCTTGCTTCAGAAAATCCGGTATTACCGGGAATTTAACGCGCCCGCCGACACCTCTTTTTACGACGGAGAAGAGGAGCTGGTGTTGGGCATCCAGGAGTGGATCCGCCGCCATGTTACTCTGGCCCGGTCGATGGCGGAAGAGGAATCGGACGAAACCGCCAAGCAAAACCTTTTGGAGATCGCCCGGATCAATGAATGGCTTATTGACAATCCGCCCCGCACCCTGCGTGAGGCCTGCCAGTTTTTGGCCCATTTCCAGGGGATAGACCGCACCTATTTCGGCGGCGGCGCCATGGGGCAGTTGGACGAGCTTCTGCGTCCCTTTTACGAGCGGGATACGGCGGACGGGATCCTCACTGACGAGGAGGCGGTGTGGTATATTGCCAGCCTGTTTTTTAACGATACCCACTACTCTCAGATCGGCGGCCCTACTCCCGACGGCAGCCATGATATGACAAGCCGGATGTCCTTTTTGATTTTGGAGGCCATGCACGACCTTTGCATCCCGGCCAACATCGCCATCCGGGTGCACGACGGGATCAACGAGGTGCTGCTCCGCCGGGCGCTGGAATACACCGTGGAGGACGGCTTTGGATGCAGCTATTCCATGGCCCAGGGAATCGAAGAGGGCTTTGCCAAAAATGGTTTCCCCAAAGAGCTGGGGCGCATCCGGGCCAAAACCGGCTGCAACTGGACGGCGATTCCCGGACGGGAATATCCTTTGCAGGACGTGACCCGCTGCAACTTTGCCAGGGCTCTCAACTGGGCGATCGAGGATTTGAAACAGGAAGAGTCCCCCACCGTCGGCCGGCTGTGGGAGCTGTTTAAAAAGCATCTGCACATTATGGTTAACTGCTTTAAAGAGGGGTATGACTGGCATTATGAGGTCGTCTCCCGCAACACGCCGGAGATCGTAGACAACTTGTTTATGCACGGTCCCATTGAACGGGGGTTAAACTGCGCTCAGGGCGGCGTAGATATCATGGATTTAAACATCGACGGCATTGGTTTGGCTACGGTGGCCGATTCCTTCGCCGCCATCGAACAGCGGGTGGTTAAGGAAAAACGCCTTTCCTGGGAGGAACTGTTCCGGGTGCTGGAAACAAACTACGAGGGCGCGGAGGATATCCGCCTGATGCTTAAAAACATCTCCCGGTTTGGCACGCCGGATTCCCCGGCGGAAAAATGGGCTCTTAAAATCCGGGACACCTATGTGTCCTTCTGTAAGGAGAGTTTGACTCCTAAACACCACCTGATGATCGTGCCGGGGATGTTCTCCCACGGGGACGTGTATATGTATGGAAACGTCACCATGGCCACCCCCAACGGCCGTAAGGATAAAGACCCCATCTCCCATTCCTCAGAGCCGGATCCCGGCTTTGCAAGAGGACTTCACACCTTCGCTCCCAGCTTAAAGGCCAATGCTGTGGCAAAAACCCAGGCGGGCTACGGCAATTCTGCGCCCCTGCATCTGGATATCGACACCGATTTGCTGAGCCACGGGGGCGGGGTGGACGCGCTGGTGGCGCTTTTGCATACCCACAACCACATGAACGGCACGCTTGTAAACCTGAATTGCCTGACCAAGCAAAAGCTGCTGGAGGCTCATGCGGATCCTTCCACCCATCCCGATTTGGTGGTGCGGGTTACGGGGTATTCGGCGTTTTTCGCCTCCCTGTCTAAGGAATACCGCCAACAGGTAGTGGATCGCTTTTTGGCAAACGACCCCGGCTGATGTTGTTTGGAAACCTATATGGAAAAAACAGCGGGATTCGCTGAGGAGGCTTATTGCGTTAATTATAAAATTTGTCGAACTTTGATGTTTCATTGACCGTTTTGCGCAAAAAAATACAGCATAATGGCGAAAAAGGAAAACGTTTTCAATAAATCACTAATTTGCCGCCCTAATAATTGTTTGATATTAACAATAATTTAAAACATTACTTGCTTTTTTATAATAAAGATGGCATAATAAGGATAAGTTCACATGCCTGCTTATCGTCGGCAGGCGTGGTCGGAACTGAATTTTAAAAGGAGGATCTGTGTATGAAACGCGCACGCGCAAAAAGACCGATAGCCGCAATTATGGCTGCCGTGCTGACGCTTACGATGTCGGTTTCCGGCTCTATGCTCAGTATGATAGTCGGCGCGGCTGATCCGTCAGGGTTTACGGCGACATACCACCGCATTCCTATGGAATCGTATGGAACCGTTATGCCTGATGACTACTATGGCGCACAAGCTGGTTATACGAACCCGGATACCGGTGAAACCAACGTAAAACAGTTTGACGCCACTATCGATGCTCTGCTTAACAACTCCGTGAAGTTAAGCACTACAAATGAAGCGGATTTCGGCCTGATGAACAAGGACTATTATGTAATCAAGTGGACTGGTAAAATCAGCACTGAAACCGCTGGTGACTACACCCTGATCGGCCGTAAGATTGACAACGGCTTTGTCATGAAGGTAAACGGCGAAAAGGTGTATGAGTATTGGGGCGCTTCCCACTGGTTTGACGGTGCAGAAGACCGTCTGGTCTCTGATCTGGGCAGCTTCCACATGGATGCGGGTACCGAGTATGACGTCGAGCTCTATTATCTGGAGTTGGGCGGCGGCGATGCGATGGAAATCTACGCCACCACTAATCCGGACGATACGAACTCCGGCTCGAATATCACCGAAGCATTCACTTGGAACGGCGTCACCAAAGAGGTTTATTACTCTCCTTGGGCAAACGATGCTTATGTTTTCAACCAGACGGTTGGAATCGGCAGCAACGGCAACGGCGGCCAGTGTGAGGAAGTAAACTTCAAGTTCGACGAATCCATTGATGCGCTGAAAGCTCTTGCCAGCGAGGTGAGCGATCCCAAGCTGGTGGCAAATTTTGGCGCCGCGACGATCAATGAAGACAGCTATCTGATCCATTATGAGGGCACGATGACCCCCAAAGAAGGCGGCGAATATCAGTTCGGCGCTTCGGCGATCGATAACGGCTTCTATCTGAAGATCGGCGATCAAGTAGCCTATGAGTTCTGGGCAGGCGGTACCTGGAACGACAACGGCGGCAACACCTATCCGAACACGGTTACTCTGGAAGCGGGCACCGAGTATCCCATCGAGGCCTGGTTCTTAGAGACCAACGGCGGACAGACCTTGTCCATGAACGCAAAATTGAACGGTGCGGATGCAGTTGGCATTTCCGAACTGTTCACCTTTAAGCCCAGTGACAGCATCACCGATGACGATACGGCTCCTGTCCTGGATGCGACCACGGATGACGTTTTGTTCTACACCTCTTTTGAGGATAATGAAGAGCAGGAACTGAACATTGTCGGCAATGCGATGCAGGGCAACGGCAACCTGTATATGACTCGGGATGCCTATATTGACTTAGGTACCGAAGTTTTGCAGGACAACGACGAGGTGACCATCGAATTTGTCATTAAGCCCTCTGAGATTGTCAACCATGCCGGTATTATGGGCCTGGGCAGCAGCGGAGAGGCTGGCGAAGGAACCAACTGGCTGGTTATTGGCATGCGGGACGACGGTGCGCTGAAATTCGGTATGCGGACCGGCGCCGATAACGAAGTCGGCAAAGATGATGCCGGTAAAACGGAAGGCGGCATTCTGGCTGTTGACAAATGGACCAGCGTAAAATACGTTCTTACTCCTGAAAAAGTGGAAGTGTATGCGAACGGCACCTTCCTGAGAGATTGGGATGTCAGCAACAATAAGCCTTTAAGCGAAATTGAGGGCGACTTTGTGTTCGGCAAACAGCTTAACTGGCCGGATCCCGGCTTTGCGGGCACCGTTTCCGAGCTGCGGATCACCACTCCCAGCGATGAGCCCGATCCTGAGCCCAGCAGACCGGATACCCATGCTTTGACCGACGCGATTGCGGCTGCCCAGGCAGTACTGGCCGGCGCTGACATCGGTGACGCGGAAGGCCAGCATCCTCAGGCTGCTGCCGACGCGCTGACTGCGGCCATTGCGGCTGCTCAGGCAGTGGCGGACGCTCCTGCCAGCCAGGCGGCTGTTGACAGCGCGGTAACCGAGCTGAACAACGCGGTTGCTACCTTTAATGCGGCGGTCAATCCTCCCGCGGAAACTATCCCCGAGCTGGATGAGACTGACGAAGAAATTCTGTTCTACAACACCTTTGACAGCGCTGAGGGCCTGACCCTTGCTGAGGGAGCGACTTTAGCAAATGGTAAGGTAACCTTCAACGGCAACGGCGCTTATCTGGATCTTGGCTCCGAGTTGTTGGGTGATTACACCAACTATACCATTGAGTTTGTGATTAAGCCTTCTGCCATTGTTGAACATGCCGGTATTATGGGCTTGGGCAACAGTAACGAGGCTGGCAACGGCACCAACTGGATGGTTATCGGTATGCGGGACGACGGCGCCCTGAAATACGGTATGAAGACTGCTGCTGATAATGAAGTCGGCGCGCAGGACAGCGGCCGGACCGCAGGCGGTATTCTCACCGTAGGCGAGTGGACCAGCGTGAAATATGTCTTCACTGATACCACTGTTTCCGTTTACGCGGATGGCGTAAAACTGGATAAAGAGTGGGATGTCAGCACCAACAAGCTGTTAAGCGAAATTGGCGGCGACTTTGTATTCGGCAAACAGCTCAACTGGCCGGATCCTACCTTCTCTGGCGAACTGGCAGAGCTGCGGATCACCACTCCTGACGGCACAGATACTCCTGAACCCCCTGTAGTAGATAAAGAAGCTTTGAACGAGGCGATTACGAACGCTGAAGCAGCGCTGACCAACATCGGCACCGAGCCTGGCCAGCATCCTCAGGATGCTGCGGATGCGCTGCAGGCCGTTATCGACGAGGCCAAAGCGATTGCTGAGGACACCGAGGCAACCCAGGATGAAGTAGACGCGATGGTGACGGCGCTGAATGCGGCGGTTGAAACCTTCAACGATACTGTTAATCCGGAACCCGGTGAGGAAGAGATTCCTGCGGTAG
>CALXBH010000068.1 GCA_944386475.1 uncultured Clostridia bacterium
GGGAACAGGACGATCTCCCCGAGGATACCGAAGCTGAGGAACAGGATGATCTCCCTGAGGACGCTGAGGCCGGGGAACAGGACGATCTCCCTGAGGACACCGAAGCTGAAGAGCAGGACGATCTCCCTGAGGACACTGAGACCGAGGAACAGGACGATCTCCCTGAGGACACTGAGACCGAGGAACAGGACGATCTCCCCGAGGACGCTGAGGCTGAGGAGAAGGATGATCTCCCTGGGGACGCCGAAGCTGAGGAACAGGACGATCTCCCTGAGGACGCTGAGACCGAGGAACAGGACGATCTCCCTGAGGACGCCGAAGCTGAGGAACAGGAGGATCTCCCTGAGGACACTGAGACCGAGGAACAGGACGATCTCCCTGAGGATACCGAGACCGAAGAGCAGGACGATACCCCCGAGGACGCCGAAGCTGAGGAGCAGGAGGATCTCCCTGAAGACGCCGAGGCCGAAGAGCAGGACGATCTCCCTGAGGACACCGAAGCTGAGGAACAGGACGATCTCCCTGAGGACGCCGAAGCCGAGGAGCAGGACGATCTCCCCGAGGACGCCGAAGCTGAGGAGCAGGATGATCTCCCCGAGGACGCCGAAGCTGAGGAACAGGACGATCTCCCTGAGGACGTCCCTGTGGATACTCCCGAGGATGGCGGCAGCGACGGAACCGATATGGCGGGCGAACAGCCTTCCGATCTATCAAAACACGAAGCGGCCGCAGCGGATGCCGCAGCAGATACAGCCAGCGGCAGTGATGCCAAAGACACAGCCTTCGATTCCCTGTCCGACTATATGAACGCCCATAACTACGGGCCGGATGATTTTGCCACCTATTCTCAGGATCCGGTATGGCGCGACCTGCAAAAACAGGCGTACCCCGATTATGAACTGCCTCCCCTTTCCCAGGAAAGCGCCATGAATCAGCTGTCCGACTATATGAACGAGCACAACTATGGGGCGGACGACTTTGCCACCTACTCCCAGGATCCCAAATGGCGGGAGCTGCAAAGCGCGGCTTTTCCTGACTATGAGTTACCTAGTCTGGTAGATTCTGAAGCATTATCCAACGGGAGAGTTCCTGACGATGTATTTACGGGCACTACAGATTTGTGGGATGTTACAAACGATACAAAACTCGAGGATCTTTCCAAAGCTGATTTCGACCAGCTCCAGACTTTGAACCCAGAACGAGCCAGTCAGATGGTAACAGATTATAATGATCGTCATATTCCTGCTGATGATTTATCTGAATTACCTAAAACCTTGCCGCTTGACAATGCACCAGGTATGGAGGTTATTGATTCTGAATTATCCCCCGATAAAGCGACGGTACAGGACACTACAACCGGGCTGGAATATACTGTTTATCCGAATCCTATAGGCAGAGCCTCTCATATGGAGGGCCAACAAGGTCAAAACGATGTCGGAATGCAGCAGGACTGTGGCATTGCCAGTACAGCCAAGGGTATCAATGATTTGTATGGAAAAAATGTCACTACTGAAAATCGGCTCGTTGACTTTGCTAAACAAACCGGTAATTGTGACTTAAGTGAAGCTATTAAATATCCAGATGGTACCATCGATTATTCAGATTGTGGCGGTACAGTTGAGAATAATGTTCGCGAGTTTTATAGTGCAAACGGAATTGATGCGACAGCCTATACAGGAAAAGATGTTCCGACAGTTGATGCATTGGCGGATAGTCTAAAAGATGGTAGCGTTGCAACAGTAGCCGTCAATCATGACTTGCTGTGGAACTATGACGAGGCACAGGAATTTGACCCCTCAATGATTGACCAAGCGCGTTACGCTTCTGACTCTGCATATGCATCCAGAGTTGACACATACATGGATATGCACGACGGTGTAGGAACATATCGTGCCGATCATTTTGTGAATGTTTCAAATGCAGTGTATGATTCAGACGGTGTCTTGTCCCATTTCATTGTATCTGATACCGGCAATGGTACAACCAAAATGATACCCAAGGATTATTTTCAGCGTGCTTACAATGGGCTTGGAAACATTCGTGTATCTGCCCAAGGGTGCATAATTGCGGAAAGGAGGAAATGACATGTCTGCAATAAGCGAGATTATGCAAAGAGTATATGACAGTAAAGAATTTGGTGTCAAAGGATATTCCATAAGTTTGAAAGACACTTTTTTCCTGGCACATTCTGCTAATACATATATTGTGTTTATCGCAGAGAAAAGCAATTTAGATGGAACAAATCAGAGTTTTAGCTATGTGATATATGATGTTAGCCAAGGAACTACAGTAGCATCATCTTCTGATTTGTACAAAGAGATAACGTCAAAATTGCCGATGCTTACTGATTTGTCTAATGCTGGAGGAAAAATAGATTTTGTGCTGAAACGCGCACTGTCTAAGCAGTTAGATACTCTGACGGAATCATATGTAAAACATAACGGGCTGCTGGATAATGCGAAAGCAGCATATATTTCTTACCTGAATGAAATGAAAAAAATGAAATCTCCTTCATTCAAACCAATTTACGACTATTTTCTAGAAAACTTAGGAGGTACCGACCATGGGATTATTTAATCGAAACCCGAACGAAGCCGCCTATACCGGCGGCCAGAAGCATTTTGCCGACGTTATTAAAAATTCCGGCCCAGGCGACCTGCTGGTATGGCGGCAGCCGGAAGAGGACTTTAACACCAATTCCACCCTGATCGTCATGCCGGGCGAAGAGGCGGTGTTTATCAAGGGCGGCAACGTGGAGCAGACCTTTGACAGCGGAACCTATAAGCTGTCCACCGAAAACTATCCCTTTATCAGCCGCCTGCGCAACGCTATTACCGGCGGCATCAGCACTTTTAACTGTGTGGTTTATTTCTTCCGTACAGCCCACAGCATGGAGGTCTTTTGGGGTACGGATTCACCCATTCAGGTGCGCGACCCTGTGATGCAGATTGCCACCACCGTACAGGCCCGGGGCGCTTATAAGGTCCAGGTGTCCAACCCCGCCAAGCTTCTCACCAAAATGCTGGGGAATAACGTCCCCTTTTTAGCCCAGCCGGAATTAAACAATTATTTTATCAACGAGTTTCAACAGTATATTAAATCCTCCCTTGCCAGGGCGATCCGGGATTCCAATCAGGAAATTTTAGGCATCTGCGCCGAGCAGGATATCCTCGCCGGCCAGATCCAGCCGATTTTACAGAGGATCCTGGACGACTACGGCCTTACATTAGTCACCTTCAGCATTGCCGGCCTTGATATCCCCCAAAACGATCCCAACCGTCAAAAGCTGGAAGAAGCGTTTGCCAACAAAGGCGTTATGGGAATTTTGGGCGAAGACTGGGGCAGACAGCAAGCTGCCGAGATTCTTCATTCCCTGGCGGAAAATCCCGGCGGAGGCGGCGTTGCAGCCGCAGGCGCCGGCATGGGCATGGGCATGGCCGCAGGAGGCGTATTTGCCGGGATGGCCCAGCAGATGTTTGCGCCCATGCAGCCCCAGGCCCCGGCCCAGCAGCCCGCCCAGCCTGCGCCTTCCGGCCGGTTTGTACAGCGCGGTTCTTCGAACGGGCCGGCGCCCGCCGCTCCTGCGGCTCCTTCGGAACCGGCGGCGCCCGCAGCCGGGGATCCTGTAGAAGCGCTTAAAAAGCTCAAAGAGATGCTGGATGCAGGGCTTATTCCCCAGGAAGTATACGATGCCAAGATGAAAGAAATCTTAGGCCGGATGTAAAAAGGGGGAATGTAACATGAAAAAATCAAAAATTTTAGGCGCAGCAATCTATGTGATTATTCTGGCGCTGTTTAACGCATTGTTTTTCGGTCTCGGCGGCGCCGAGCGTCCCGCTTCTGTCTGGATCGCCTATGGCTTTATCCATTTTGCCTTAGTAATGATGATTATCACCCCTTTTATCACCCAAAAGGGAACCGACCGGGCGACCTATGCCGCCTCCATGGAGACAATCACCCTTGTCTATCTGATTATAGCGGTGATTGTGGGCGTGATTTTTATCCTGCTTTCTCTGGAAGGCTATAAGCTGTCGCTGTTTTTGCAGCTGGTGCTGGCCGCCATTTACCTAATCATCCTTTTCAGCAACATGATCGCCGATTCCCATACCGCCCAGGCGGTGAAAAAACACGAAGCCGAGCTTGTTTACGTCAAGGAATCCTGCTCCAGGTTAAAGGCAGTCTTAAACGAGGTTTCGGATAAGCAGCTTCACCGGCAGGTGGAACAGGCATTCGACCTGATCCAGTCCAGCCCGGTAAAATCAAACCACACGGTATATGGGATCGAACGGGAGGTTATGGAAGAGATCGAAAACCTGTCTTCTGCTGTCCACAGCGGCAATGGGGCGGCTGTTTCCTCTTCCGCCGATAAGATCGTAAAACTGGCCAGCGAACGCAACCGGCTTTTGCGGCTTTCCAACTGATCCGCCGGGAAGATATTGCCGTCCGCTGCATTTTTTATGAAAAACCGCCTTTGGCAGCTTGCCAAAGGCGGTTTCTTATATCTCTTTAGAACCGGGTGTGGAAGGTGCGGTTGATGACATCCAGCTGCTGCTCCCGGGTCAGCTTGATGAAGTTGACCGCGTAACCGGATACCCGGATAGTGAGCTGGGGATACAGCTCGGGGTGATCCATAGCGTCCAGCAGGACTTCCCGGTTGATGACGTTGACGTTGATATGGTGGCCTTCCTCGGCAAAATAGCCGTCTAATAAGCTCACCAGGTTGTCCACCCGCTGGGGCCCCTCTTTGCCCAAAGCACCGGGGACGATGGAGAAGGTATAGGAGATGCCGTCCTCCGAATACTCATAGGGGATCTTGGCCACCGACTTCATGGACGCCACGCAGCCGTGGCTGTCCCGGCCGTGCATGGGGTTGGCGCCGGGGGCAAAAGGCTCGCCCGCCTTGCGTCCGTCGGGGGTGGAGCCGGTCTTTTTGCCGTACACCACGTTGGATGTGATGGTGAGGATGGACATGGTGGGCTTGCTCTCCCGGTAGGTGCGGTGTTTGGAGAGCTTATCCATAAAGCTCTTGACCACGTTCACCGCGATGTCGTCCACCCGGTCGTCGTTGTTTCCATACTGGGGATACTCCCCTTCGATTTTAAAGTCCACAATCAGGCCGTCCTCGTTGCGGATGGGATACACCTTTGCGTACTTGATGGCGGACAGGCTGTCCACCACCACCGACAGGCCCGCCAGGCCGCAGGCGGAGGTGCGGAGAATATCCTCGTCGTGCAGCGCCATCTGGATCCGCTCATAGCAGTACTTGTCGTGCATATAGTGGATGATGTTCAGGGTGTTGATGTAAAGCTTTGACAGCCACTCGCACACATAGTCAAACTTGCGGGTGACCTCCTCGTAATCCAGAGGGCCGTCCCCCACCACCGGCGCGGTCTCGGGGCCTACCTGATCGCCGCTTTTTTCATCCTTGCCGCCGTTTAAGGTGTACAAAAGGGCTTTGGCAAGGTTCGCCCGGGCGCCGAAAAACTGCATCTGCTTGCCGATCTTCATAGCGGATACACAGCAGGCGATGCCGTAATCGTCCCCGAATTTTTCCCGCATCAAATCGTCGTTTTCGTACTGGATGGAGGAGGTCTCCACCGACAGGCGGGCGGCGAACTTCTTAAAGTTTTCGGGGAGCCGCTGGCTCCACAAAATGGTCATGTTGGGCTCGGGGGCGGGGCCCAAATTCACCAGGGTGTGCAAAAACCGGTAGGTCATCTTGGTGACCATATGCCGGCCGTCCAAAGCCATGCCGCCCAGGGATTCGGTCACCCAGGTGGGGTCGCCGGAGAACAGCTCGTCATAGGAGGGGGTGCGCAAAAACCGCACCAAACGCAGTTTCATCACAAAGTGGTCGATAAATTCCTGGATCTGCTCCTCGGTGTAAACGCCGTTTTTCAGATCCTCTTCGGCGTAGCAGTCGAGGAAGGTAGAGATCCGCCCGATGGACATGGCCGCGCCGTTTTGCTCCTTAACGGCGGCCAGGTAGCCGAAGTACAGCCACTGGATGGCCTCCTTGGTGTCCCGGGCGGGCTGGGAGATGTCAAAGCCGTATTTGGCCGCCATCTCTTTGAGCTCCCCTAAAGCGCGAATCTGCTCGGACAATTCCTCCCGCTGGCGGATGGCCGGGCTGTCCATAATGTCGAACACCAAATTCTTTTTGGCTTTTTCCTTTTCCTCAATCAGCCGGTCCACGCCGTACAGCGCCACCCGGCGGTAGTCGCCGATGATCCGGCCCCGGCCGTAAGCGTCGGGAAGCCCGGTGATGATGCCGGAGTGGCGGGCTTTTTTCATATCCTCGGTGTAAGCGTCAAATACGCCGTCGTTGTGGGTTTTGCGGTACTGAAAGACCTTTTCCACCTCGGGATCCATCTCCTTACCGTAGGCCTTTAAGGAGGTGCGCACCATGCGCATGCCGCCGAAGGGCATAATCGCCCGCTTTAAGGGCGCGTCGGTCTGCAGGCCCACGATGGTCTCTTTATCCTTGTCGATATAGCCGGGGTTGTGGGCGGTGATGGTGGAGATGGTCTTCTCGTCGATGTCGTAAACGCCGCCGCGCTTACGCTCCTCCCCCATCAGGGCGGACACCTCATCCCAAAGCTCCTTGGTGCGCTGGGTGGGCGGGGTCAAAAAGCCGTCGTCCCCGTCGTAGGGGGTGTAGTTGCGGATGATAAAATCCCGGACGTCTACCTGCCGGTTCCATCTTCCTTTTACAAAGTTCATCAGTACACCGTTCCTTTCCTTGTCTATCGCCGCGGCGGGCGCCCTTTTTTATCCAAGGGCGGCACCATAAATCCTTCTTTAATAATAGGATATCAAAACTAGACCTATTTTGTCAATTTTATGGGAAACGAAATTATCCCCTTTCTCCCACTATTTTTTAGGGAGTTTGTATAAACTAACTCCTGCTTTGCCTGTCCTCCTGAAAATCCTGTTTGAGAGGGATTTTTTCCTATTGCTTTTTTAACCGAAACCGATATAATAAGGGTAGAAAAATGGAAATCATAAAAGGCTATGACGGATTATCTGCTTTGAAACATTTCGGCGCATTCCTATAACAGCCAGCAAATAAATCTTGTTTTGGAAAGGATGAAACAACATGCATAAATCCTATGACGTAGCCGCCTATATCTGGCCGGCCTATACAGGGGACGAGCCCCGCACCCGGATCTTCTGGCCTGAAGGGATGGGCGAATGGCAGAGCGTGCGGTCGGCCCAGGCGAAATTCCCCGGCCACGCCTGGCCGAGAAAGCCCTTGTGGGGCTATCAAAACGAGGCCGACCCCTATGTGATGGAGATGCAGATCAACGCCGCCGCCGATCACGGCGTCAACGTGTTTATTTACGACTGGTACTGGTGGGACAACCGCCCCTTTTTGGAGCAATGCCTTAACAACGGTTTTTTAAAGGCCAAAAACAACAGCCGGATGCGGTTTTATCTCATGTGGGCCAACCACGACGCCACCTCCCTGATGGACAAGCGCACCTCGGAGGACGACACGGTGATCTGGCAGGGGGCCACGGATTTTAACCAGTTTAAAACGGTGGTCCGCCGGGTGATCGACCGGTATTTCCACGAGCCCACCTATTACAAGATCGACGGCAAGCCGGTGTTTATGATCTATGATATCAACAACCTGATTAAAGGCCTGGGGGGCCTTGCCGCCACCCGCGCCGCTTTTGACTATTTCCGGGAGGAAACCGTCAAAGCCGGATTCCCCGGCCTTTCGTTACAGCTGACCATCTGGAGCGAAAACGCCGTGGATCTAAGCGGCGTGGACAAAAACCGCACCGGCTCCACCAAAGACCTGGTGCGGCTTTTGGAGCCCGACGGCATCACCCACTATCAGTTTGCCCATTTTGTAAACATCGACCGGGATTACAGCGAAATCCTCTCCGACGTGAAAAACGAGTGGGAGCGCATCGACCGGGAGTATCCCTGCCCCTATTATCCCCACATCTCGGTGGGCTGGGACAACAATCCCCGTTTTCAAAGCTTCCGGCCGGGAATTGTGAAAAACAACACCCCCGACATGGTGGAAAAAGGCCTTTTGATGGCCAGGGAATATGTGGATTCCCATCCCAATGAGGTCCCCCTTGTGACCATCAACAGCTGGAACGAGTGGACGGAATCCAGCTATTTACAGCCGGACGATCACTATGGCTACGGGTATTTAGAGGCGGTGCGCCGGGTGTTTCTGGCGCCGTGACCTCTCCCCTTCCCCTTGATCCGGCAAACCCATAACCCCTTTTCCGCATACAGAAAGGAGATCCCCTTTGAATCAGCCAATCACCGGACGCATTCATTCGGTAGAGACCTTCGGCGCGGTGGACGGCCCCGGCGTGCGCTTTGTGGTCTTTTTGCAGGGCTGTCCTTTACGGTGCAAGTTCTGCCACAATCCCGACACCTGGAACCCAAAAGACGGGCAGGAGATTTCTGCCGCCGAGCTGATCGAGCAGATTTCCTCCTACCGGAATTTTATCCGCAAGGGCGGCGTGACCCTTTCGGGCGGGGAGCCTTTATTGCAGCCCCAGTTTGTAAAAGCGGTGCTGGACGGCTGCCGGGAATTAGGGCTGCACACCGCCATCGACACCTCCGGCGGGGTGCCCCTTGAAACCGCCAAGCCGGCCATCGACGCGGCGGACATGCTGCTTTTGGATATCAAGGATATCGACCCCGACGGATGCCGGGAACTCACCGGTCAGGACAACCAAAACGCCCTTTCGATCCTCCGCTACTGCGAAGAGGTGGGAAAGCCTGTCTGGATCCGCCATGTAATGGTGCCGGGGCTTACCCTGCAGACGGACAAGCTCAAAAGGCTGGCAGCCCGGCTGAAGGGGTACCGCTGCATTAAAAATGTGGAACTTTTGCCCTTCCACAAGATGGGGGAATACAAGTGGGAAGAACTGCACATCCCCTATTCCCTGGCGGATACCCTAGAGCCCACCAAAGACGAGGTGGCTAAAGCGAAAGCCATCTTTTTGCAAAACGGCCTTCCGCTGTAGAGAGCGCCGGTCAGGAGGGATTCTATGGCTGATCTATTTGCCCAGGAGGAATATGAAGGAAAGGATTTCCGGGAGGTGTCCTTTTCGGGGGAAGCTTTGGAAAAACGGACCTTTCTCCGCTGCCGGTTTGACGGGGCCGATTTTTCCGATACGGTGTTTTCCCACTGCCGGTTTGAAGATTGTTCCTTTGTGAATGTGAAATTCGGCGGCGGGGAATTTAATCACTGCATGGCGGTAAACAGCGTGTTCCGGTTTGCCTCCCTGTTCGCCGCCAGTTTTACCCAGTGCAAAATGACCGGCTCCAGCCTGGTGGAGGCGGAATGCTCCTGCCTTACCATCCGGGGCGGCGACTGGTCGTACACCGACCTGCGGGAGCTGGAATTTTATAAAACCGATCTTTCGGGCATCCGGTTTTCCGGCGCCGACCTGCGGGGAACCCAGTTTGTGCAGTGCGACCTGCGCCGGTGTGATTTTACCAAGGCGCTGATTACCGGGACGAATTTTTTAAAATCCGATCTGCGGGACAGCCTGTTTGCCGGGGTGGATGTTTTAGGCGCCCATTTTAAAGATACCCGCATCGACCTTCCCATCGCGGTGGAGATGGCCGCCGCGTTAGGGGCGGTATACAATCCATAACAATAGCAAACAATAGAGAACCCCCGCCTGCTGACTCAAAAGCCAACAGGCGGGGGTTGTGTTTTTACCTCATCCGCCCCGGCTACGCCGGGGCACCTTCTCCTAAAAGGAGAAGGCGTTTTGGCATACCTTATCACAGGTTTCTCCCCAGTAGGAAAAAGCGCGGTTTCGCGGCTAAAAGCCGCCGAAATACGGACATACTTTCCGGCCCGTAAGCGGTTTTTGGGAAGTGTGCCGCAAAGCGGCACACTTTGCCACTGCCTTCTATCAAGAGCGTCCCCTAAAAGGGGAAGGCAGTATGGTAAAGTAGCTATATCTTCGAACAAAGGATCCCTTTAATGAAACAGATATTTTGTAGGCCTCTCCTTGAGGAGAGGCTCCGCCGTCAGGCGGTGGTGTGGTGGTTTATAACAATGCTTACCTTTTCCACCTCATCCGGCGCTGACGCGCCACCTTCTCCTAAAAGGAGAAGGCGTTTTGTCATACCTTATCATAGGTTTCTCCCCAGTAGGAAAAAGCGCGGTTTCGCGGCTTTTAGCCGCCGAAATACGGGCCATGCTTTCCGGCCCGTAAGCGGTTTTTTGGAAGGGTGCCGCTTTGCGGCACCCTTTATTCTGCAAACCAGTAGTTTGCAAAGGTGTATTTAAACATGCGGTACATAAAGCTTTCCGCCGGGACGGTAAACCGGGCGATTTCGTTTCCTTCCTCGTCGTATTCCAGCACAAGCTTGGATTTGCCCGAGCAGACCACATAGTTTCCGTTGTCCATCTGCTGGGCGCTGGAAACAATGTTGGAGTAAGGCACTTCGATTTCAAACACCAGGGAATAAGTCCCCGCATTTTCATCCACCAGGTATTTATACACCATGGAATGGGCGTTTTCATCTGCGGAGGTCTGGTTAATCCCCTCGATCTGGGACCAGTCATAGGAAGGTCTTGTCTCCATAGAACCCCAGTTGTTGTTAAACAGATACAGGTAATACTGACCGTCTTCTAATGCATCGCTTTCCTGATAGGTCACCGAATGCTGGCCGCCCTGAGAAATGAAATCTCCCTCTTTTTCAAGGAGCAGTTCTGCATAGGAAAAGCCATCCCAGATGCTTTGATCCCCAATCAGATAGCTCACCGACGGGTCGGTGTGCAGATTATCAATCTTCACAAGGGTGGAGGGCTCCCGGGCGCTTAAAATAATGCTGTCATCCCCTGCCAGGGTGATGGCGTTGGCGTGGAACCAATCCAGCTTGTCGCTGTCGGTGGTGCAGGCTTCTACATATTCCGGGAACAGGGTCTCTAGATCCAAAAGCTCGGTCACCGAGCCATCCTTGTTAACCTCCAGGATGATGTCCTCCTCGGTGTCCTTGGACTCCTTGGACGCTAATACCAACAGCGACCCATCCTCCTGGGTAATCAGGTCATGGTGCATGGAATACCCGTCGATGGAAACAATCTGTTCCACCCTGCCGGTGCGGTCGATCCAGACGATTTGATCCTCTGCGGCGGGGATAATCAAAGATTCCCCGTCAAAGTTGAGCCGGTCGGGACGGTAGTCGTCCAGGGGGATTTCCCCTCGTATAAACCCATCGTTGTCATACAACAGCGCGTAGGAGTAGGCAGCAGAGGAACCATCCGCTCCCAAAGAAACAAACAGCCCGTCGGACAGCGCTGTTTGTTCCGACGCCGTTTGTTTGTCAAGCTGCACCTCCACCCCGGAGGAAAGGGCGGGAGCCGTCACCTCAAAGGCGGTCATCCCCACCTGCTCCCCGCTCTCGTCAGTGAGGGTGAGCTCGACGGTGTTCACACAGTCGGGAATCAGCCCGATCATCTGGTAGGAATGCTCGGTGGAAAGGTTATCCTCTCCCCCGTTATACAGCGTGCGCGCAAAGGCAGGGATAGTGGCATCGGTGGTCCACATCCGGTAAGAGACCGACACCGGCGTTTGGGTGGTGAAATGCACATACACCGAGAGAGTGTTGGTGCCGTAAGGATTTAAGATCACCAAAGGATTGTCCACTGTATAGGTGTCTTGTGCTTCCAGCGCGGCGATCTCCTGCCCCACCTCCTCCTGATAGGCAAGGTCATAGACAGAATCCGGCTTTTCGGTAGATAATGTGACCACGTTGGCGCTGTCTGCGCTGTAGCGCAGTTCTTCCTCGCCGGTAAAGCTTTTTGCCAAGGCAAACAGAGTGATTCCCGCTACAATGGCGGCGGCTAACAGGATACAGATAAAAATAGCCGCCTTTTTCTTTCCCTTCTGTTTCATTCTTTCATCCCTTTCGGTAACAGAGTATAGCTGTCATTTTTCATCTTAGGATTAATCCTAGGCCTGTTACCTGTTTTAAGGATGTTTTCAGGGTGTCAAAAGGATGAAAGATATGTGACGGTTCTGTGAAGGGGGAAGTTATTTATCCCTGTATAAAAAGCAGCCGGGCTCATGGGAGTTAATAACCCCCACCGCCTGTAAATAGGCGTATACAGTGGTGGTTCCCATAAATTTCATGCCTCTTTTTTTCATGTCCTTTGCGATCTGGTCGGACAGCTGGGAATGGGTTTTTCCCGTTTCATAAATCACCTTTCTCCCCGTAAAATGCCAGAGATAAGCTTCAAAACTTCCCCATTCCTTTTGGATGGCAAGAAATACGTTGGCGTTGCTTATAGCCGCTTCGATTTTCTTCCTATGCCGGACAATACCGGCGTTTTGTAGCAGTTCTTCGATTTTTTGTTCATCATACCCAGCTATTTTTTGCGGCGAAAAGCCGTCAAAAGCCTCCCGGAAATGCTCCCGTTTTGCCAGGATGATTTCCCAGGAAAGGCCCGCCTGAAAAGATTCTAAAACCAAAAATTCAAACAGCTTTTGATCCTCGAACACAGGGACGCCCCATTCGCTGTCATGGTAGCGGACATACGCTTCGTTTTTTAGCGGACACCAGTGGCATCTGCCTGTTTTCGCGTTTAATACATCCATGCTCTTCTTTTTCTCCTCTTATTCCGCCAGGTGCTCCGCGCCTTTGGGCGTTTTTTGGATGCGGGAAAGAAGGGTTACCGTGCGTTTTTCCTGCTCCTCGTCATAAGGGTAGCCCAAAGCGTCTCCCACAAAGCGGGCGGTCTCCCGAAACAGGGAGATCGCTTCAAAAAGCGCCTCCCAGGTGTGGGGGATGCTGTCGTTCCGGTAGCAGGCCTGCAGCCGCGCCCACTCCTTTTGGGTGAGATATTGCTGCAGGTATTTTTCACATTTTCCCACGCTCACCGAAAAGCCGGTGAGGATTCCCGCTTTCCACCGGAGCATAAGCAGCAGCATGGCCCGGGTGCACTGTTCCATGTGAAACGCGGCGTACAAAAATTCCTCCCGCCACAGGCCCTTGGCCACATAAGGCGCTGTCCAGAAAAACTCGTTGCAGCAGTCGGAAAAGCAGGTTTCATCCGGCCGCTTGACCCAGTAATCCCGGTCGGTGGGCTCCGCCAAGGCGGGAAACGCGTGGTCTTTGTCTAATAATATTACCGTCAGTTTATCTTGACTAAAATATTCTTCTTTGTATTCTACCGGAAACAGGGTTAAATCAATGCGGGTGCCGTCGGTAAACTGCATCAGGTAGGCAAACCCATGCTCCCGGTGGTCGGGGAACAGATGCCCTTCGTCGGGAGTCTGCATCACCGCCCGCTCCCCAAACACGTCGATCCACTGCCGGTTTTTTACAAGAGGTTCCAACTCCCGCACTAAATAGACGATGTCATAGTCCTGAAACAGGTCTTTGGGCGCGTTTTTGTTCACCCTGGAGCCGTTCATGGCCACCCCCCGGATGTTGTCGTCCTTTTGCGCCACCTCTAAAATCAGCTGCATCATGGTTTCCTGGGACCGCATAAAAATCCTCCTTTTCAAAGAAAAACCGGCAAAGATTTGCCGGTTTTTCTAATAACACGCACTGTTTATTCTTCCTCGGAAGAATCCATGTCCTCATCGGGGGTCTGTTCCATCGCCCGATTAAGGAGTTTTTCCAAAGAGCCGTCGAGCTCACCGGAACCCTCCGGCAGATTTTCCGACGGATCTTCCGCTTCTTCTTGCTGTTCCAGGGCTTTTTTCTCCTCTTCGGTGAGGTCTTCCCCGTCGGACTGCTCCACCTCGGAGATCTCTTCGTCCTCTTCATGCTCTGCCCGGGCAAAGGTGATAATCCGGTCGCCTTCGCTCATCCGCATGACCTTCACACCCGAAGCATACCGGGACATAATGTTCACGTCGCTCACCCGGATGCGGATGATGATGCCTTCGGAGGAGATCAAAATCAAATCGTCGGTATCGTCCACCACTTTAATGCCAACCACATGGCCTTTTTCCTCGGACACCTTGTAGTTGATCTTGCCGTAGCCGCCCCGGGACTGAGGCTTATACTCGCTGATGGGGCTGCGCCGGCCCTGGCCCTTGTCGGTGATGGTCATCACCGTGGCGCCTTCCCGCAGCCGGGCCATGCCTACCACACTGTCTCCTTCCCGCAGCCGGATGGCGTGAACGCCTCTGGCGGAACGGGACAAAGGCCTTGCCTGGGTCTCGTGAATACGGATAGCCATACCGTTTTTGGTGGCGATAATCAAGTCGCAGCTGCCGTCTGTCAGCCGCACCCCGGCCAGCTCGTCCCCTTCGTTTAAGGTGATGGCGATCAGGCCGTTTTTGCGGACGTTTTTATACGCCTGCAGTTCGGTGCGCTTGATAATGCCCTCTTTGGTCACCATCACCAGATATTTGTCCGGGTCAAAGTCGGTGACCTTGATCATGGCGGTGACCTTTTCGATTCCCTCAATGGGGAGCAGGTTGACGATGTTTGTCCCCCGGGAGGTACGGCTGCCCTCGGGGATCTCGTAGCATTTTAGCTTATACATCCGGCCGGTGTTGGTGATAAACAGCACGTTGTCGTGGGTGGAGCTGATAAACAGATCCTCCACAAAATCCTCTTCCCGCTGTTTCATGCCGGAGATTCCCCGGCCGCCCCGTTTTTGGGTTTTATATGCGTCCACCGGCTGCCGTTTGATATAGCCGTAATGGGTCAGGGTGATGACGCAGTCCTCTTCGGGGATTAAGTCCTCGATATCCACCTCGCCGGACACGTTCATGATCTCGGTGCGGCGGTCGTCCCCGTATTTTTTCCGCATCTCGATGATCTCGTTTTTGACGATCTCCAGCACCAGCTGATGATCCGCCAGGATCTTTTCGTATTCCGCGATCTTTTCATGCAGGCCGTCCAATTCGCTTTGGATCTTTTCCCGCTCCAGGCCGGTCAGGCGTCCCAGAGGCATCTGGACGATGGCGGTAGCCTGCACGTCGGTGAAGGAAAACCGCTCCATCAGCCGTTCCTTGCCTTCGGGGATGGATTTGGAGGACCGCAGGATGTTGATGACCTCGTCGATGTTGTCCAAAGCCACCGTTAAGCCCTCTAAAATATGGGCGCGCTCCTTTGCCTTGCGCAGGTCATAGGCCGTCCGGCGGCAGATAACCTCGCACTGGAAGTCGATATAATGCTGGATGATCTCCTTGATGGACATGATCTTGGGCTTGCCGTCCACCAGCGCCAGCATGATGACGCCCACCGTCTCCTGCATGGAGGTGTAGGAGTAAAGCTGGTTTAACACCACCTGGGGATTAGCGCTCATCTTCAGCTCGATGACCATGCGCATGCCGTCCCGGTCGGACTCATCCCGCAGGTCGGAGATCCCTTCGATCCGCTTGTTTTTCACATGCTCCGCAATGCTCTGCAAAAGCCGCGCTTTGTTGACCATATAGGGGATCTCGGTGACCACAATCCGAAAGCGGCCGTTTTTGGCCTCCTCAATACCCGCCCGGGCCCGGAGGATAATCTTCCCCCGGCCGGTGGCATAAGCCGCCCGAATCCCCGCCCGGCCCATAATAATGCCGCCGGTGGGAAAATCCGGTCCCTTTAAAAATTCCATCAGCTCATCCAGGGTGGCGTCGGGATGGTCGATCTGATAGCAGATGGCGTCGATAGCCTCCCGCAGGTTGTGGGGCGGCATGTTGGTGGCCATGCCCACTGCGATACCGGTAGAGCCGTTGACCAGAAGGTTGGGAAACCGGCTGGGCAGCACGGTTGGCTCATCCAAACGGTCGTCGTAGTTGCGGCCGAAATCCACCGTTTCCTTGTCGATGTCCGCCAGCATATCCATTGAAATCTTGGCCATCTTGGCCTCGGTGTACCGGTAGGCGGCCGGCGGGTCGCCGTCGATGGAGCCGAAGTTCCCGTGGCCGTCCACCAGCGGATAGCGCAGGGAAAAATCCTGGGCCAAACGGACCATGGCGTCGTAAACCGACGCGTCGCCGTGAGGATGGTACCGGCCCAGCACCGAACCTACCGTGTCGGCGCATTTGCGGTACGCCTTTTCGGGGGTCAGGCCGTTTTCATACATGGTATATAAAATCCGGCGGTGTACCGGTTTTAATCCGTCCCGCACATCCGGCAGCGCCCGGCTGACGATAACCGACATGGAGTAATCCAAAAAGGAGGTTCGCATCTCCTTTTCGATGTCCACAGGTATGACCTTGGTTTCCTCGTTAAACAAACTCAATCACCTTTTCTTTTCCGGCTGTTTTGGTAGCGTTAAACTTATTCCTCCGGCTGTTCGGAAGTTTCTGCAGCATCGTCCTGCCCTGTTTTCTCGGGCTGCCCTGCTTCCTCAGACTGCTCCGATCCTTCGGGCTGCTCCGAGTTCTCAGGCTGCTCGGATTCCTCGGGCTGTTCCGCCTGCGCTTCGGCCTTTAAAGGCTCGTCAGTAGGATCTGCTTCTTTTGCGAAAGCTGTTTCCTCCGGGGCTTTTTTGGGTTTTGTGGCTTTATCCTTTATGGACAGTTCCCGCTGATCCAGGTAATTTTCTCCCAAAGCATTTTGCAGCAGGGGGCGGATTTCCTCCATCCGGTCGCCGATGCACCGGAAGGACAGGGCGAAAAACTTTTCTTTTCCCACAAAGATCAGCAGCATGTCGTTTCGTTCCACCGCTTTTAATTTATCCTCTTTGTAGCGGAGCCGGTAGAGGGCTTCCCCCTCGCCGATGAGCATACTGTCGTCATAAAAGGTGACCTTAAAGGTGTCCTTCACCGCGCCCATAGCGGCGGAGGTGCTTTTGCGGTGGCGGTAGGGCAGATACCAAAGAAATCCCATTACCGTCAGCGCCACCACCATCATAAAAATACCGAAGGTGTAATAAGGGTTCATGATGACCGAAATCAGATCCAGGATGATGATGACCGCCAAAACGGCTGAATAAACCAGATTGCGGCGGAAGATGGTCATCTTTTGGAACAGGTAGATAGCGGGGGAGATTTCCTCCTCCCGCAGGTCGTAATAAACCTCGATTCCTTCCTTGTCTTTATATTCGCTTAATTCCTCTTTTCTCACCCTGGCGATAGCGTCCTGCTCGCCGGATTCCCCCGTCAAAAAGGGCTGTTCCTTTTTGTCCGCGTTTTCCTGTTCCATCTCCCGGATGGTTTCGGCCGCCTGTTCATAGTCCCCTTCTTCCGCGTAGGCGATGGCATCCGCCATCTGGCCTTCCTCGTCCGGGGTATTGTCTTCGGCGCTGTCCGCAGACTGCTCCTCCTCCGGGGTGTTTTTAGAAGCTTCGGTTTCCTGCTCCTCCGGGTTTACCGGAATGCCGGCGGTGTCAAATTCCTTCTGATTCTCTTCGGGCATGCTCGTCCCTGCCTTTCTGTTTGCTGAATGTTGCTGTTACTGCGAATAGCGGTGTATAAGCCCCTTTAGATATCCAGGTTTTGGACATACTGGGCGTTTTGCTCGATAAATTCCCGGCGGGGACCCACTTTGTCTCCCATCAGGATGGTAAAGATCTCGTCCGCCTTGGCGGCGTCCTCCATCTCCACTTTTTTCATGGTGCGGTTTTCGGGGTTCATGGTGGTTTCCCACAGCTGTTCCGGGTCCATCTCGCCCAAGCCTTTATACCGCTGGATATCCACCTTGGCGCCGTTTTCCCCCGCCAGTTCCCTGATAAAGAAATCCCTCTCCTTATCCGAGTAGGCGTAGCGGACCTGTTTGCCCCGGCTTAATTTATAAAGCGGCGGCTGGGCAAGGTAAATATGCCCCTGCTCCACCAGCGGACGCATAAACCGGAAAAAGAAGGTTAAAAGCAGGGTGCGGATGTGGCTTCCGTCCACATCGGCATCCGCCATGATGATGACTTTTCCGTACCGCAGCTTGGAGATGTCCAAATCCGCTCCCAGCCCGCAGCCCAAAGCGGTGACCACCGGCATGAGCTTTTCGTTGCCGTACACCTTGTCAAGGCGGGCTTTTTCCACGTTGAGCATCTTTCCCCACAGGGGAAGGATGGCCTGGAACCGGCGGTCCCGGCCGGATTTGGCGCTGCCTCCGGCGGAGTCTCCCTCAACGATGTAAATCTCGGTGAGGGCCATATCCCGTTCGGAACAGTCGGCCAGCTTTCCGGGCAGCGAGGCGGTTTCCAAAGCGGATTTCCGCCGGGTGAGCTCCCTGGCTTTGCGGGCGGCTTCCCTGGCCCGCTGGGCGTTCATCGCCTTGTCAAAGATGGCCCGGGCCGTGGCGGGATTTTCCTCAAAATAGTTGGTGAGCCCCTCGGTAATCAGGCTTTCCACCAACGGGCGCACCTCGGTGTTGCCCAGTTTTCCCTTGGTCTGCCCCTCAAACTCGCAGTTGGTGAGCTTGACGCTGATAATAGCGGTGAGCCCCTCCCGAACGTCCTCCCCCGAGAGGTTTTTCTCCCCCTCTTTGAGGAGGTTGTATTTGCGGCCGTAGTCGTTAAACACCCGGGTTAAGGCGTTTTTAAAGCCGGTCTCATGGGTGCCGCCCTCGGCAGTGTGGATGTTGTTGGCAAAGGACAAAATCAGCTCGTTGTAGCTGTCGTTATACTGCATGGCCACTTCGGCAAAGCTGTCCCCCTCCTGCTTTTGCAGGTGGATCACGTCGGGGTGCAGGGTCTCTAAACCCCGGCGGGTGTGGATATGGGTGACAAAGCTTTTGATGCCCCCTTCATAGTGGAGGGTCTCCCCTTTGACCTCCTGGGGATTGCGGCTGTCCTCAAAGACGATCTTGATACCTGCGTTTAAAAAGGCCTGTTCCCGCAGGCGGGTTAACAGCGTCTCATAATCGTATTCGGTGGTTTCAAAAATCTCATCGTCGGCTTTGAACATCACCGAGGTGCCGGTTTTATCCGTGTGGCCGGTGACCTCCATGGGCTTGTCGTAATGGCCCCGTTCAAACCGCTGGAAATGGACGTCCTTCCCGTCCCAGACGGTGAGCTCCAGCCACTCGCTCAAGGCGTTGACCACCGAGGCGCCCACGCCGTGAAGGCCGCCGGCCACCTTGTAGCCGCCGCCGCCGAATTTTCCCCCCGCGTGAAGGATGGTGTACACCACCGTGGCCGCCGAGATCCCCTCTTTGGGATGGATGCCGGTGGGGATGCCCCGGCCGTTGTCGGTTACCCGGATAATATCCCCGGGGAGGATCTCCACCTTGATCTCGGTGCAGTAGCCCGCCAGGGCCTCGTCAATGGAGTTGTCCACGATCTCGTACACCAGATGGTGCAGCCCCTTGGGGCCGGTGGAGCCGATGTACATGCCGGGCCGCTTGCGCACGGCCTCCAGGCCTTCCAGTACCTGAATTTGGCTTTCGTCATACTGTTGATTTTGATTGGAATGATTGTCCAATGGTGAAACCTCCATATCCTAAAGTTCCCAATGAGAAACGTTTGTCCTTTTTAAAAAAGCCTGTCGTCTGTTAACGGCTGCTCCGCCCTCTTTTTCAGTGTCTGAGGGCTTATCTGGGAGATATAAACGGTGGGATTTCCGTCGCAGACGCACAAAACAAAGGATTTCGGCATTTCGTAGGAGACGTTTACCACCCGTCCCTTTTTTTCCGCCAGCTTTAAAAAATCCCTGGTGTATTTGGAAAGGGACGCCTTTTCAATATCAAAGATGCCGATGATCTCTTTTTGCAAAACCACCGTATCCTGTCCTAAGTGAAGATACATGCCCTTTTTCCTTTCTGGATATCATCCCGGAGAATTTCCGGTTAAAGCTCTTTTTGCTCTAAAAGCTTCCCGCCGCTTATATGAAACACCGTGCCTTCCTTGAGGCGAAGGGCGTTGGCCGGGTCGCAGCAGGTCAAAAACACCTGGAATTCCTGGACGTGGTTTAAAATATAATCCTGCCTTGCGGCGTCCAGCTCGCTCATCACGTCGTCTAAGAGCATCACGGGATATTCCCCGGTGACGTTTTTTAAAATATGCGCTTCCCCCAGCTTCAGGGCCAAAACGGTGCTCCGCTGCTGGCCCTGGGAGCCGTAGGTTTTAACCTCCCGTCCGTTTAGGCAAAGGACAAGATCATCCCGGTGGACGCCAACGGTCGTAAACCCCAGGCGGAAATCCTGCTCGCAGCTTGCCTTCACCGCCTGATAATACCGCCCGATGGCCTCGTCGGTGTACTGCTCCACCGGCTCCTCAAAGGCGGTGGAACGGTAAAGGGCGGTCAAAACTTCCTCGTCCTTGCGGGAAAAGCCCTCATAAAATTCTCCGGCGGCTTCGGACAGCCGGCGGGCGTAATCCTGCCGGTAGATGGTCAAAATCGTCCCCAGCTTTGCCATCTGGGTATCCCATACATCCAAAGTGTCCCGCAGGTCGGGAAACCGGGCGGCGTCCTTTAACAGGGCGTTTCGCTGGGCCAATACCTTTTCATACTGGCTGAGATACTCCCGGTACCGGCGGTTTAGCTGGCAAAGGGCGGTATCCATCAGCCGCCGTCTAGCCCCCGGGCCGTCCCGCACCAAAGACAGATGGGCGGGAGAAAACACAACGCAGGAAAACTCCCCGGCAAAGCCGGAGGCCCCCTCCAGGGGCACGCCGTTTAAAAAGGCTTTTTTCTTGTCCTTTCCGCCTAACAAAAGGCGGGCGGTCTGCTCCCTTACACTGTCCTCAAACACCAGGGTGAGCTCCGCAGAGGGAGCGTCAAACTGGATCATTTCCCTTTCATGGGCCCCCCGGAAGCTTTTGTTTCCGGTAAACAGCCAGACAGCTTCGATGATATTGGTCTTTCCCTGGGCGTTGTCCCCATAGATCACGTTGCATTTGGGCGACGCGGTTAGGGTAAGCTCACTAATATTCCGGTAGCGGGTAAGCGCAAGCTCCTTGATCCTCACGATTCCCCGCCTTTTACGCTGTAGATAATGCCGTCGCCGCCGCCGAAATCCACGGCCACCGTGTCCCCGGGATGGATCTTTTTGCCCCTTTGCAGGCAGATTTCCCCGTTGACCGAAACCTGGCCGTTTAACACCATTTCCTTGCCGTGGCCGCCGGTGTCGGCAGCTCCTGCGAATTTTAAAAACTGATCGAGCTTGATCCACTGGGTGTGGATCAGCACCGTCTGCTGCTCCATAGACGAGACCCTTTCTTTAAGAATCGGATTTTAGGCGCACCGGCAGCACCAAAAACAGAAACTGATCGGAATCTAAAGGCACCACCTTAATGGGAGAAAGCGGCCCGTTTAATTCCAGATAAACCTCGTCGCAGCCGGTAGCTTTTAAAGCGTCAATCATATATTTGTTGTTAAAGCCGATGGTGACGTCCTCCCCTTGGATTTCGGCGGGGACGCTGTCAAACACCTTGCCCATGGAGGTGGTGCAGAAAATCTGGATTTCCCCGCCGGCAAAAATACTTTTAATGGGGCTTTTGATCCGGTCGGTGATGATGATGGAAGCCCGTTCGATGCTGGCGGCAAACTCCCGCACCGAAATCTTGACCCGGGTAGTCTGCTGCTTGGGGATGGCGGACTGATAATCCAGAAACTGCCCTTCCAAAAGCCGGGAGATAATGGTATAGCCGGAGACCTCAAACAAAATATGCTTGGTGCTCACATTGATCTGCACCATGTCGTCCTCTTCGTCGCTTAGCAGCTTGCAGACCTCCGACAGGGTTTTCCCCGGCACCACAAAGGAAAAGTCTTGACTCACGTTGACTTTTTCTGTGCGCATGGCCAGCCGGTAGCCGTCCACCGAAACAAGATTTAACACCCCGTCTTTTACGTCAAACAGCGAACCGGTGTGAACCGGCGTCTGTTCTGAAACGGCTACGGCGAACAAAGTCTGGTTGACCATATTTTTCAGAAGATAACAGGGCATGGAAAAGCTCTGCTCGTCTTTGATGACCGGCATGTCCGGATATTCGGCAGTGTCGATGCCTAAAATGGTAAACTCCGCGCCGCCGCCTTTAATAATGGTCAAAAGTTTGTCGTCGGTGCTGATGGAAATATCCTCCGACGGCATTTTTCTGAGAATTTCAGAAAACAGCCGGGCGTTTAATACCACAGAGCCTTCCTGTTGGGCGGTGACGGTAATCGTCTTGGTAATTCCCAGATCCAGATTATAGCCCGTTAAGGTGAGGGTATCTCCTTTGCAGCTTAACAGGATCCCTTCCAGAGCGATTAAAGTGGATTTGCTCGCCACTGCCAGCGATACGTTAAATACCGCTTCGCTAAGCGTTTTTTTGTCACAGGAAAATTTCATGTCGTGTTCCTCCGAAAAAAATATGGATGGGTGATCTGTTTTATAAAACAAAAAAGATAAAAAGGTCAGTAGTAGTAGTAGGGACGGTTGAAAGGGTGCAAAGTCTTGATTTCTCCTTGTTTTATGGGAGTTTGTCCTCTTTTTTGTTCGGTGGACAAACGGTCAGAAAAATGTGAAGAAAGCTAAAAACTTTTTAGTTTTCACCTGAATGTTGAAAACTCTGTGGGGAAAGTTGAAAATTTGTTGCAAATCCGGTGGAAAACCAAGGGAGCTTTCTTTTCACTTAAAATCTTTGTTGAAAAGGTTGAAACAAAGTGGGGTTTAAAAGTCAGTTATCCCGGATATTTTTAATAATATCGTCGATGATCTCCTTTTGATGAAGGTCTTTTTCCATATTCTTTTCAACCTGTTTGATAGCATAGACCATGGTGGCGTGGTCCCTTCCCCCCAGCTCCTCGCCGATGGAGGTCAAAGACATCTGGGTGATCTCCCGGATGATGTAAATCGCCACCTGACGGGCCAGAGAAATCTGGGCCGCCCGCTTTTTGGAGCGGATATCCTCCGGCGTCACCGAAAAGGTCCTGGCCACCTCCCCGATAATCCGTTCCACCGTGACGGGGACTGGCTGGTTGTCGTTTAAAATGTCCCGAATGACGTTTTGCGCCACCGCAATGGAAGGAGGAGAACCGGCCAGCAGTTTGTAGGCCTTGATTTTTTTCACCGCCCCTTCCAGCTGACGAATGTTGTTTTTCAGCCGGTTGGCGATAAACTCCGCCACCTCGTCCGGAATCTCGATATGTAAAAGCTCGGCCTTGCGGCGGATAATGGCGATTCTCGTTTCAAAGTCCGGCGGGGAAATATCGGTGAGAAGCCCCCACTCAAACCGGGTGCGCAGCCTGTCCTCCAGGGTTTTGATGTCCTTGGGAGGACGGTCGGAGGTTAAGACGATCTGTTTTCCCAGCTGATGGAGCTCGTTAAAGGTGTAGAAAAATTCCTCCTGGGTGCTCTCCTTGCCGGCGATAAACTGAATATCGTCCACCAGCAGAAGGTCGGCGCCCCGGTATTTGGTGTGAAAATCGTGTCCCTGTCCCCGGCCGATGGCGGCAATCAGCTCGTTTGTAAAGGCTTCGCCGCTGACAAAGATGATGTTTGTGCCGGGATTATGGGATCTTACATAGTTGCTGATGGCCAGCAGCAGGTGGGTTTTTCCCAGGCCGGAAGGACCATAGATAAATAAAGGGTTATACGATCCCGCCTGTTTTTCCGCCACCGCTTTGCAGGCGGCGTAGGCAAAGTTGTTGGAACTGCCCACGATAAAGGTGTCAAAGGTGTATTCATAGTCCCCGCCGTCCGACAGGTCGGCCTCCGGGGAGAGCACCGGCTGCTCAGGCTCTTTTGGGGGCTGGGCGGGCTGTATATTCTCCTCGGTAAGGATGGTGACCTCCACGTCAAAGCCCAGCGCCTCGGAAAAGGCGTTTTGCAGAAGGTCTTTGTATTTTTGCTCTACGATTTTTTTCTGGAAATCGCTTTTAACAAATAAAAAAGCAGTGCTGTCCTCAAACTTCACCGGCTCAATCGGCTCAATCCAAAGGCTGTAGGCCACGTCGGTGATCTGTCCGGCGCACAGGCTTTTCACATGATTAAACAGTTCCAGGAAGGACTCCATGTTGAAAGATACCTCCAAATGAGAAATCGGATGAATAACGTTTAAATGGCTGTGGAAAACCATGAAAAAACGGTGTAAAATAAAAAAGTGAACAAGACTCCTTGAATTCTTATTTTAACAAATATTCATTCCTTTTTCAAGTTTTTAAACAAACTAATCTCGCTATATATTAAATAGTATAAGAATTCAGAAATACAGCCGGAGCAAAACGGAGAAAAACCCTGTAAACCCAAGAATTTTCTTTTCATCTCTTGACAATTCCCGTAAAACTGATATATACTATTAACTTGCAAGGTTTCGCCTATTTTATGTTCATCAGGCGGCGTTTTGCCGCATGGATAATTGCTCGGCGCCTTTGGCGCGTTTGAAGGGAGGTTTACGCAGATGAAACGGACTTATCAGCCGAAGAAATTACAGAGAAAAAAGGAACACGGCTTCCGCAAGAGAATGGCTACTAAAAACGGGCGTAAGGTTTTGGCTCGCAGACGTGCAAAAGGCAGAAAAATGTTGACCTATTAAGCCAGAACGCTGTGCAGACCACAAAATTCTTTGTGGTCTGTTCCCGCTTATGAAGGGTTTTTCTATTTTGCAGTTGAACTGGACCACACGCTTGCTTGTGGTCTTTTGTTTTAATGGGGATTGCCGGAAAGATCCGGCGGTTTTGCGAGGTCCTGATGGATAGGTTGGAAAAAAAGAAAAAGCGGCTCACTTTAAATTGTGAGTTTAAAAGGGCCTATTACAAAGGCTCTTATAAAGCGGCTCCACTCCTGATCACCTATGTGCTGAAAAACCGAAAAAGTTGCACGCGCTACGGCATCACCACCTCAAAAAAGGTGGGAAACGCGGTAATGCGCAACCGTGCCAGAAGGGTGATCCGCGCCGCCGCCCGCCAGGCGCTAGAAGGAGTCCCAAAGGGATATGATATCGTGTTTGTCGCCCGGGCGGCGACGCCTGCGGCAAAATCCCAGGAAATTTACGCCGTGATGAAAAAACAGCTGGACAAACTTCTTTTACCAAAAGGATAATCCTTTTAAAGATCATGAAAAGAGGTTTTTTCTATTAAGCAGATCCTATTATTTTTGATCCGCTTTTATCAAAAGAGGATCTCTCCCCTAAAGCCGCCCTGCTGCCGGTTTTATCCCACCTGCTCCGCCTATGCGCTGGAGGCAGTTTCCCGGTTCGGCGCGGTCAAGGGAGGACTGATGGCCCTGTGGCGGATTTTGCGCTGCAATCCTTTTGGCAAGCCGGGCTTTGATCCTGTCCCGGAAAAAAAGCCGTCAAAACGAAACAGAAATCAATGAGTTTTTTGGGAGGACTCTTATGCAGATATTTGGTTGGCCCTTAGGCTGGGTGATGTGGGCGCTGTATTGGGTTTTTAGAAACTACGGCGTGGCATTGCTTTTCTTCACCCTGATTACCAAGGTGCTGTTGTTCCCGCTGGCGATTAAACAGCAGAAAAACATGGCGAAAAACGCCCTTTTGCAGCCCAAGCTTGAAAAACTGCAAAAACAGTACAGCAAAAACAGGGAGCGCTACCAGCAGGAATTGCAAAAGCTGTACGCCGAGGAAGGCTACAGTCCTATGAGCGGCTGTCTCCCCCTGCTCATCCAGTTTCCCATCCTGTTTGGATTGATCGACGTAGTCTATAAGCCTTTGACCCATATCGCCCGTTTGGGAAGCGATTTGATTAGTCAGGCTACCGAAATTGCAAAAACCCTGGCAAACTACAACGCCAGCAGCCCGGAAATCAGTATTGTCCGGGCGGTAAACGATCCGAGTCTGGTGGAAAATTTTAGTTCCTTAGGTGAAGATTTTATCTCCCGGGTACAGGAAGTAAACCTGTCTTTCTTTGGGCTTAATCTGGGCGAGGTTCCCCGGTTTGCTCTTTCAGTGCTCATCATCATCCCGATTTTGTCGGGACTGACTTCCCTGCTTACCTCCTTTGTCTCAATGAAGATGAACCCCTCCAATCAGCAGGCTACCGGTATGATGAAGGGCATGATGCTGATTATGCCGGTTTTTTCGTTAGTGATCGCCTTTAACGTACCTCAGGGCGTCGGCTTGTACTGGATCTTCTCCAACTTGTTGGCGACGCTGCAAACGGTGATCCTCTATAAGATTTACACCCCCGAAAAGATGGAACAGATCGCCTTAAAGGAAAAAGAAAAGGCAAAGCTTAAAAAGAAGAAAAAACCCAGCCGGATACAGGCGTTGATGGCCGCCCAAGGCGATAAGCCGGAAGAACCCGAGCTTTCGCCGGAAGAAATCAAAAAGAAAAAAGAATTAGACCGCAAGCGGCTGGCGGAAGCCCGCCGGCAGGATGCGGAAAAATATGGGGAAACCTATGTGGAGGTTGAGGATCAGGATTTGGAATAAATCCTGATAAGCCGGAAGGCGGAAAGGATGTTTACAGATGATCCGTGAAGTTATTGTCAGTGAAAAGTCGGTGGAGGCGGCCATTGAATTGGGGTGCCGCCAGCTTGAGAAAGAACGGGACGATGTAGAATACGAGATTTTGGAGATGCCCAAAAAGGGCCTGTTCGGAAAGATCAAATCCGAGGCCAAGGTGCGGGTTTATTTTGACGACGAAGAGGAAGACATTTTAGCCGCTGTCCGGGAGGAAGCTGCTCCCCGGCCCAAACGGAAGCCGGAAGCAAAGACAGAGCCTAAAGCTCCTCGGAAAGAGGTTCCGGCTGCCCCCGCGGCGGAGGAAGCCCCGGCGCAAAAAGCGGCTCAGCCGGAAACTTCTGCACAGCCTGCCGACAAGCCGGCTAAAAAGGCTGCAAAGGCGATCAGTCCTGAGCTTCGCGCCAAAAAACTGGCCGCCGCCCAGGAGTATATTCACGACGTGTTGGCCGCCATGGGCATCACCGGCGTCAACCAGGTGGTGGACGAGTCGGAGGAAGGCGCCGTCATCACCCTGGAAGGGGACGACCTGGGGGTCATCATCGGCCGCCGGGGCGAGACGCTGGACGCTTTCCAGTACCTGGTGTCTTTGGTGTGCAACAAGGTGGGCGGGGACTATTACCGCCTGACCATCGACTGCGGCAATTTCCGGGAAAAACGGGAGCAGACCTTGAAAGAGCTGGCGGCAAAGATCGCCCGCACCGTTCTCAAAACCGGCCGCAGCTGCACCTTAGAGCCCATGAACCCCTATGAGCGCCGGATCATCCACTCGGTGATTGCGGAGACCGAAGGGGTGTCCTCTAAATCCATCGGGGAAGAGCCTCACCGCAAAGTGGTGGTCACCTCGGACAACCCCCGCCGGGATTACCGCCGGGACCGGAACCGCCGCCCCAGGGACGGCCGCCGGAACAACCGTTATGATGACCGCCGGTACGACGACCGCCGGGATTCCGCTTCGGACACCCAGGCGCAGGAGCCTTCTTCCCGTCCGGAGAGTGAGCCGCTGGATCTGGGCGGCGACGGCAAGCTGTATTCCAAAATCGAGTTATAAAAACCTGCCTTTTGGCAGCGAATCATAAAAAAGCGCCCCAGGGAAAAGCCGAGGCCGCTCTGTTTTGGGGCGTTCTCGCAAACTCCCTTCGGGCGCTTTTTTGCGGTAGAATAGAAAGGATAAACAGATGCAGGATACCATAGCGGCGATTTCCACCCCCAACGCTCCAGGCGGCATCGGGATCGTGCGGATTTCGGGGAAAGATGCCATTAAAACAGCGGACAAAGTGTTCCGCTCCGTTTCGGGAAAAGCCCTCTCCTCCCTGCCCGGTTACCGGGCCCTTTACGGCAGCGTGTGGGACGGGGAGGAAAAGATCGACGAGGCGGTGGCCCTTGTTTATAAAGGGCCCAAAAGCTACACCGGCGAGGACGTGGCGGAGCTTTCCTGCCACGGGGGACTTTATGTGACAAGGCGGCTTTTGCGGGCGGTGCTCAAAGCGGGGGCCTCCCCTGCCGGGCCGGGGGAATTCACCCGCCGGGCCTTTGAAAACGGAAAGCTCTCCCTCACCCAGGCGGAAGCGGTGATGGATGTGATCGGCGCCAGCTCCCGCCAGGCGGCAAACGCCGCCCAGACCATGCTGGACGGCGCTTTATACCGCCAGATTAAAGGGGTGTGCGGCCGGCTTATCACCCTGACGGGGCATTTGTCCGCCTGGGCGGATTATCCCGAGGAGGATATCCCTCAGGTGGAGGCGGATTCCCTGCTCACCTCCCTGTTGGAAGGAAAAGAGGAGCTATCCGCCCTGCTTTCCTCCTACGACAAGGGAAAGCTCATCCGGGAGGGGATTTCCACCGCCATTGTGGGAAAGCCCAACGTGGGAAAATCCACCCTGATGAACCTGCTGGCGGGCTGTGAAAAAAGCATCGTCACCGACATCGCCGGCACCACCCGGGATGTGGTGGAGGAATCGGTCCTGGTGGGGGATGTGGTTTTACGTCTGGCGGACACCGCCGGCATCCGCCAGACAGAGGATAAGGTGGAACAAGCGGGCGTAGCGCTGGCCCGTAAACGGATGGAGCAGGCCGACCTGGTGCTGGCGGTGTTTGACGGCTCCTCCCCCCTGTCCCCGGAGGACCGGGAGCTGGCGGAGCTTGTTAAAGACCGGCCGGCCATTGCGGTGGTCAACAAGTCCGACCTGCCCGGCTGTTTGGAGCTGGAGCAGTTAAAGCTTTATTCTAAACATATAGTAGTAATTAGTGCAAAAAATACAGATGGAATAGATGCGCTTTCCGGTACGATCTCTCAGCTGTTTGCCTTAGGCCAGCTGGAGGATTCCGGCGCGGTTTTAGCCAACGAGCGGCAGTATCACTGCACTCTCCGGGCCTCCCAGGCTTTGGAGGAGGCGGTTTCGGCCCTCCAGTCGGGATTTACCCTGGACGCGGTGGATATTTCCATCGAGGGAGCGGTGGAAGCCCTGTTGGAGCTGACGGGCGAACGGGTCACCGATGCGGTGGTGGATCAGGTGTTTTCCCATTTTTGCGTGGGAAAATAGGTTGTTTTGAAAAATCCGGTGCGTTTTTAACAATTCACCGGTGAAAATGTTGAAAAAGGAGGATGTCCTTTGAGCTATTATCTGGGTGAGTACGACGTCGCCGTCATCGGTGCAGGCCACGCGGGGTGTGAAGCCGCCCTCGCCGCCGCCCGGCTGGGGCTGAAAACCGCTATCTTTACCATTACCCTGGACGGGATTGCCAACCTTCCCTGCAACCCCTCCATCGGCGGGACGGCAAAAGGCCACCTGGTGCGGGAGGTGGACGCTTTGGGCGGCGAGATGGGAAAGGCGGCGGACGCCACTTTTTTGCAGAGCCGGATGCTCAACCGGGGAAAAGGGCCGGCAGTCCACAGCCTGCGGGTGCAGGCCGACCGGGTGCAGTATCACAATTATATGAAGCAGGCGCTGGAGCGTCAGCAAAACCTGGACATCAAGCAGGCGGAGGTCATCGCCCTGCGGGCCGGTGAGGACGGCCATATCTGCGAGCTGGAAACCCGGTTGGGGGCGGTTTACCGGATTAAGGCGGCCATCGTCTCGTCGGGGACTTATTTAAAGGGCAAGATCTTTGTGGGGGAAGCCTCCTATGAATCCGGGCCAGACGCCACCAACCCGGCCACCCTTTTAAGCGACAGCCTGCGCCAGCTGGGGGTCACCCTGCGCCGGTTTAAAACCGGCACTCCTGCCCG
>CALXBH010000069.1 GCA_944386475.1 uncultured Clostridia bacterium
CAGCCTTACAGCTCAACTAGGAGGGAAAGATCTTGACCCTGCTGTCCTACAGCTATTGTATCACGGGCATCTCTAAGCCTGCTGATACCTGCAACTATTAACTTTGAATCTTATTATACGAGGAGGGTTACAAAGCGCTTGTTTTGTAGCCCTCCTTTTGTTATTTTTTCCGTCCCTGAGAAAAATCGATCAATTTCGTGGCCGCGTGATAAATGACCCCGCTGGCGTCAGAGCGCATAGTAAAATATTCTTTCTGCTGATAGAGCGGCAGAAAAACAGCGTCGTTAATTACCCGGCGCTCGGCCTTTTTAAACTCTGAAGCGGTTTGGGAAAGGCCGTTTTGCTGGGATGCTCCCGCTAAAATCGAATCATAGGTATCCGATTGATAACCAAAAACATTTTTGGCTGAACCGCTGGAAAAAGCCGATAACACCGCTGCCGGGCTGTTATAATCCGCCGACAGGGAGACGATCGCACAATCGTACTCTCCGGAGGCCAAAGCAGATTCGTACTCATCAGCGGGAAGCTCTTTTACCGCCAGATAAATTCCCAGCTCCTTTTGCCAGATCTGGGATACATAAGAAAACAGATCCAGATGAGGGATGCCGGTATCCGCTGGCGCAATCAGCTCCAGCCCGTTGACAGCATCCTCCCCCAGTTCACTTTTAGCGGCTTCTAAATATTCTCTGGCTTTGTTCGCATCAAATTCCGGCATCATATCATCGCCGGCATAATCCCGAAAGGAACGATCCAGCAACGTGATGCTGTCGGGGACCACAGCGGAAAACATTGTTAAATCATCGGGCAGATGTTCTGTAAAGCTCTCCGGATAAAAGGCGTACAACAGCGCCAAACGAAGATTCTGATTAGAAAAAACCGTTTCTTTTTGGTTAAACCCAATGCCCCATACCGTATTTTCAAAAGCGGTAAACTGGAAGCTGCCGCTCGCAAACGCCTCCCGCTCCTCGGCGGTAAGGACAATCGCATCGCTTTGTTCCTTGTCAAACCGATCCAGCTGATCCGCCCGGTCAGGCTCCACAATAAAACTGACACCCGAGGCTACCGGCGCCAACGCCGAATGATACTGGTCGTTAAGACGGCAGGAAAGATAGTCGTCATGAGCCCACCCCGTCAGGTAATAGGGGCCGTTAGACAATGTCATATCCGCTTCCAAGCCATATTTTCCTTTGGTGGAGTAAAAAAACTCCTCATTGCAGGGCATCGCCGCCGCTGTGGTAAGCAGCGACGGGAACATGGCGTTAGGATATTCCAGCTGAAAGATCAGGGTATAATCGTCATGAGCCGAGACTCCCAGCTCGTCCGCATTCGCTGTTCCTTCGTGGACTGCCTGGGCGTTTTTAATGCAGTAAAAATTCGCGGCGGTGGTGGAACCGGTTTCCGGCAAAAACAGCCGTCGAAAAGCAAACACAAAGTCGTGGGCCGTCACCGGATCGCCGTTTTTCCACTTGGCGTCCTGCCGCAGGGTAAAGCGGTAGGTCGTCCCGTCGTCGGACACCGTATAGTCGGTGGCCACCCCTTCGGTGAGGCCGCCGTCCTCCTTCACCCGCAAAAGCCCCTCCATCGTGGTGGCAATCACCATGTACGAGGCGTAGTCCGAGGCGAGCTGGGGGTCTAAATTAAGCGGGTCGCTGTCCAGGTCATATTTAAAAAGCTGCCCGGCCGTTTTATCCGAACATCCGCTTAAAACCAAAACAGCCATCACCACCGCTGTCATGAAAGCGGCAATCCGTTTTATGAGCTTCATCCCAGCCCTCCTTTCCTTTTGCCGTCCAGTCGTTCGACAGAATTCGTCCTCATTTTAGCATCTTTTGGTTACCCATGCAAGGCCGCCGGACAGTTGTCAGAAAAAAGTAACCTTTCCTTCACAACTTCTCAAAAATAATATGCCGCCCTGCCGGCCCCTATGCGGATTTTCTCCTTACAAAAGCCCTTTTTCCTTCATCGCCTGGGCCGCGCTTAACACTGCCAGTTTGCCGGTGTTATAGGTAAGTCCCCCTTGTAGCCAAACGGCATAGGGCTCCCGCAGCGGGGCGTCGGCGGAAATTTCAATAGAAGCGCCGCCGGTAAACGCCCCCGCCGCCATGATGACCTGGCTGTCATACCCCGGCATATCCCAGGGCTCCGGGCTGACATAACTATCCACCGGGGAGCCCTTTTGAATCCCCTGGCAAAAAGCGATGAGTTTTTCCGGCGTCCCCAGCCGGATAGCGGCGATGATGTCGGTGCGGTATTCATCATACCGGGGATACACTTCATACCCCAGCTCAGAAAACAGCCGCAGGGCGAACACCGAGGTTTTCACCGCAGAGGCCACCGCCTGAGGCGCTAAAAACGCTCCTAAAAACATTGACCGGGACTGGCCCAGGGTACATCCCACCTCTTTGCCCATACCCACACAGGTCAGCCGGTAGGAACATTTTTCGATTAAATCCCGTTTCCCGGCGATGTATCCGCCGGTTTCCGCGATGCCGCCGCCGGGGTTTTTAATAAGCGACCCGATCATCAGATCGGCGCCCGCCTGCACCGGCTCCCGCTCTTCCACAAACTCCCCATAGCAGTTATCCACCACCACCAGCGCCTGAGGATTGGCCTGCTTGACGGCTGCGGCCATCTTCTCGATGTCCGCCACTGTCAGCGACGGCCGGAGGGAATACCCCCGGGAGCGCTGTATGTACGCGACCTTCGCCCCTTGAACCGCCTGGGGGATCCCGTCGTAATCCGGCGTGCCGTCTGCTTTCAGGTCAAGCTGGCGGTAGCTGACGCCAAAATCCTTCAGGGAGCCGTTGCCCTCTCCCCGCAGGCCGATGACCTCCTCCATGGTGTCATAGGGCGCTCCGGTCAGGGAAACCATGGTGTCCCCCATGCGGAGCACCCCAAACAGCGCCACCGTAAGCGCGTGGGTGCCCGAGACAAAGTTGTGGCGGACCAACGCATCCTCACAGCCAAAAAAGTCGGCGTATACCCGGTCTAACGCCTCCCGTCCCATGTCGTCATAGCCATAGCCGGTGCTCCCTTTAAAATGCACCTCGCTGACTCTTTGCCGGGCAAAGGCGGAGAGCACCTTTTGCTCATTGGCCGCCTGGATTCCTTCGATCCGGGCAAACACGGGAGCGCAGTCCTCCTGAACCTTTTTCGCTAAAGCGAGCAGCTCGTCGTCAAATTTAAAAAAACTTTCAGCCATTGTTATTCCTGATTCCTTTCTGCTGTCGGGTGAATTTCCGTCCACTTCCCCGCGGGAAGATACCCGTTTTCCCCATAAAAAAGATCGGTTTTATGATCCTTGCTGAACACCGCCGCTTTATCACAGCCTTTTTCTACGGCAGTCGCCTCCATCGCCGCCAGCAGGCGGCTTCCTATCCCCTTCCCCTGGGCAAAAGGGGCCACCGCCGCCAGGCGGATGACTCCGTATTCTCCCGGGCAGGCTGTGATAAGTCCCGCCGCCTGCTCCCAGGAAAACAAGACATCCGTTTCGTGGCGCACCCGGTGGCAGATATCGCAGTACCAGCTGTCAAAATCCCCCGGCAAAAAAGAGCCGGGAAAAGCTTCTCCCAAAATCCGGTAGGCCCGGCGGTAATCCGGGGCCTCGGAAGAAGCCTCCCCCCGGCCGGACAGCTTTTTCATAAGCACAGTTCCCGTCCTTTGGGAGAAATCTTTTAAAAAGCCGGGCAGGGTGTCCGAACACACCGACGCCCCTGCAAAGCCGGGCAGCATTTTTAAAAACTCCGCCCATTCCTCATCGGCGTCAGGCCGCCATCCATACCCGGACACCGCCCCGTCCAGCACAGAAAAAACCGCGCAGGGAATCCCTGCGCTGTTTTGCGCCAGATAAAACCGGCAAAAATCATACTGGTCTCCATAGGCCCGGTACAACGCGCGGATCTTGGACAGCTGGGGATGGGGCGGCGCCTGCACCGAAAAGGGCGATCCCTGTTTGATCACAGGGAGGCGGCCTCCTCCGCCAGCAGGGGGATCAGCTTTGCCGCCGCCAAAGCATCCGCCTTGCTCACCACCGTGGAGGGGGAATGGAGATACCGCCCCGGCAGGGAGACGGCGATGGTTTTCACCCCGCCCCGGCTTACATGGATCGCCCCGGCGTCGTTTCCTCCGGCGATCATGGTTTTGGTCTGGCAGGGGCTGTCGTGCTCTTTAGCAATCCGGAAAGCCAGGTCATAAAGCTCCCGGTCATAAATGGTGGAGCGGTCCATAAACGACACCGCCGGGCCTTTGCCCAGCCGGCAGACCTGCCGCTCCTCCTCCACGCCGGGCAGGTCGGAGGCGGTGGTGGTTTCCACCACGATGGCGATATCCGGCGCAATGGTATAAGCCGCCGTCCGGGAACCCCGGAGCCCTACCTCCTCCTGGACGCAGAAGGCAACGTGCACATCATAGGGAAGATCACTTTTTAACATCTCCAAAAGCACCGCGCAGCCAAACCGGTCGTCAATAGCCTTGGAGCAGATGAGTTCCTCCCCCAGCTCCCGGTAGGGGCCGCAAAAGCTCACCGGCGTCCCCAAGGGCACCGCCTTTAAGGCGTCTTCCTTATCCTTAGCGCCGATATCCACATACAGCTTGTCGGCGGGCACGGCGGTGGAACGCTCTTCCTCCGTCTGCATGTGCATGGCCTTGGTGCCCAGCACGCCGGGGAGCTTTTGCTCTCCCACGCTCACCGTCCGGCCCAGCACCACCCGAGGGTCGATTCCCCCTACCATGCCGATGCGCAGCATGCCGTCGGGCAGCACACCGGTGACGATCATGCCCACCTCGTCCATGTGGGCTGACAGCATAATCTTGTTTTTGGGAGTGGCTTTTCCCTTTTTAAAGGCCAAGATATTCCCCAGATTGTCCACCCGGTAGTCGTATATGCCATCTAAGCGGCGGATAATTTCCTCCGCCACCGGCTTTTCAAAGCCGGAAGGGGCATTCAGTTCGCACAGTTCTTTTAAGGTGTCAAACAGCATAAAGCTCTCCCCCTTCTTTGATGAATTCTTTTAACAGCCGGGCGGTGTTTTCCATATCTGCCGGCTCGGTAACCTCCACGGGGGTGTGCATATACCGCAGGGGGATGGATAAAAGCCCGGTCTTGGCTCCCTTTCCCGCCACGCCCAGCGCGTCCGCGTTGGTGGAGGTCTCCCCGGCCATAACCTCCAGCTGATAGGGGATATCATGTTCCTTGGCCAGCGCCACAAACCGGTCGCTGATGGAGGCCGTCAATGTGGGAGAAATGCCGATCATGGGGCCTTCCCCCATCCGGCCGCACTTGTGCTCCGGCGCGTCGCTTGTAAGGGCAAAGCTCACGTCCACCGCCAGGGCGATGTCGCAGTCCGCGGCAAAGCCGCCCGCCTTGGCGCCCCGCTCGCCCACTTCCTCCTGGACGCTGAACAGCGCTTTGATCCCCCAGGGGAATTCTTCCTTATCCAAAAGTTCCACAGCCCGCAGCACCGCGGCGACGCCCGCCCGGTCGTCGCTTGCCTTGGCACAGATGCGGTCGTTTAAAAGCCGCGCACCGGGGGCGTCGATAGTCACCCGGTCACCCGGGCGGACAAGCTCTCTGGCCCGCTCCGGGCTGCACCCGATATCGATGACAAGCTCGTCCATCGAGGGGACTTTCTTGCGCTCCTCCCCGGTGGAAAGATGAGGCGGCGGCGCGGCGATCACCCCGTACACCGGCTCTTTCCCGTGGACGATAACCCGCTGGGCCAATAACAGCCGCCGGTCAACGCCGCCACAGTTTCCTACCTTCAAAAAGCCTTTGTCGTCGATATAGGTGACGATCATGCCCACTTCGTCCATATGGGCGTCCAGCAAAACGGTGGGATACCCCTCTTTAGCCGGGCGCACCGACGCCAGCACGCTCCCTAAAGGATCGATCTCCACCCGCTGGCAAAAAGGCTTTATGATTTCTGCGATCCGCTCCGCCACCGGCTGCTCGGCGCCCGAAACGCCGGTGCAGCCGCTGAGGGTGAGCAACAGTTCCGCCACATCCATGATTTTTTAATCCTTTCCGGCCGGGAAAGCCCGGCTTATCTTATTCTTTGTCTTCCGAAGGCTTTAAGGCGTTGACAAGTGCCTTAAAGTGATTGCCTCTGGCCTCAAAATTGGGGTATTTGTCAAAGCTTGCACAAGCCGGGGAGAGGGAAACAATATCCCCCGGTACCGCAGCCTTCCGGGCGGCGTCCACCGCCTCCTCCATAGAGGAAACGTGCAGGATGGTGAGCTGCTCGGGATCATAGCCCTGGCAGCCGGTCACCGCCTCTTCGATCTTTTGGGCGGTGTTCCCCATTAAGATCAGCACTTTGACCTTTTCGAGGATTTTGGGCGCCAGCGGCTCAAAGGGGATTTTTTTGTCATAACCACCGGCGATAATAATGATCTTCTGGTTAAAGGAGTTAAGCCCCGCGATCGTCCTGGTGGGGCTGGTGGCGATGGAGTCGTTGTACCAGGTGACCCCATCCAGTTCCCGGACATATTCGATGCGATGCTCCACCCCGCCAAAGGTCCGGGCGACCTTTACCATGTTGTCCGGATCCACCATGTCATATACAGCCGACAGCGCCGCCAGGTAATTTTCTACATTGTGGATGCCGGGCAGGCGGATGTCGTCCTTGTGCATAATCTTCTTTTTGCCGCCCTCTTTTTCCGAGACAAGGTAAATGTTGCCGTCTTCGGCCAGATACGCCCCTGCCTGGGGAATCTGCCGCCGGGAGAAGAACAAAAGCTCCCCCCGCACAAAACGGCTGAGGCCTTCGGTGATGTCGTTGTCTAAATTGAGGACGGTGCGGGAAAAGGCGTTTTGATGCCAGATCAGGTTGCATTTTGCGTCGATATATTCCTGCATGT
>CALXBH010000070.1 GCA_944386475.1 uncultured Clostridia bacterium
CTTCTACAACCATGAGCGCATCCAGTTAAAAACTGGAGAAGCGCCGCTTGCGCGGCGCTTCTCCTAAAACTCAATATTTCCTACCAGGGCTCTTTTTTGTGCTGTCCGATCAATCTGGGGCAGTTCAGCCAACGTTTTGCGGCAGTCTCTTTTTTTATGTTGGACAACTTCCGGCGCATACCCTTTAACCATAAAAAGGTGTTTGGAAGGAGGTTACCCTATATTTCTCCAGATCCCGCGAGGCGGATTCAAGAAAGCCGCTTTTGGTTCCGCCTACCGGCCCACACGCCAGCCCGACTGCCGGGCAGCGTTTTCAAACACATCCTCCTCTAACACAAGGCCAAAGCCGTCCGCCTCCGGCACGAAAATTTTTCCGTTTTCGATCCGGTAAGCCGAGGTATCCACGCCCTCGGCCTTGGCTTCATCCCATTCCGCAAAGGCAAAGCCGTCGATGGACGGGGCAAAATGCGCCTGGGCATAGTTGCCGTAAAACCCGCCGTAGTTATGCGGCGCCGACAACGCCCCATACCGGTCCAGCTCCCGGCCCAGCTTAATCCAATGGAAAAAGCCGTAACCACGCAGGTCGTATTGCAGCACATTGACAAGCCCCCGTTTGACCCAATCCAGGATGGCTGTGCTGGCAAGGCCTTCCCCGTCGGCGATCATGGTGTCGATACCGTTTTCCTGCATCCACTGTTTTAACCGGCTGTAAAGCTGGTCATCCTCATGGAAAGCCTCCTCCAGCCAGTAAAGCTTGGCGCTGGCGGTAGCCTTTAAAAATTCCTTGGCCAGATTCATGTTGTAGCCGTTGTTGGCGTCCACCATCAGTTTCCCGTCCGGGCCGATCCGCTCCCGAATAGCCAGAATAATGTCGATATCCCGTTTGAGCCCTTCTTGTAACGGCATCCACATGCCCGGACGGCCCACTTTTACCTTGAAGTGCTTGTGCCCCCGCGACATGCCTTCTTCCACCTCCCGGCAGATGCATTCCACCGCCTGGGCGTCATCCGGAATGTCCAGTTCGTCAAAATAAATGCTGGTGTCGTATACCGGCACGGTATACGGAGCGCCCTCGGGCAGCAAATCCTTGGCCACCAGCCGGTACACCGGCAGATGGAACACCTGTCCCAGCCAGTCCAGCAGCACAAAGTCCATCCCATAATAACGCTCTTTTAACATGCCGTCCTCATCAAACAGTTCGGTAACCGGCAGGCCGATCAAGGACTGCGCCTGATCCTTTCCCCAGGTGCACCAGCCAAATCCCGTAACGCCCCCAATGCGGATACGGGCGAGGGGCACATCGCCGCCCCAGCCATGCACCCCCAGCCTGGCGTTGCAGCCGGCTTTCCGGGGCCTGCGGTAAGGCAGGTTGGCCCATGTGATCTCCTCGATCACCCATTTAGGATCCAGTTCTTTGATTTTATCCGTTAATAGCATGGTAACATCTCCCCATCTCAAATGATTTTAAAAAAGAATAAGGCCTGTCCGCGTTATGGCTGCTTGCCGATATACGCTAAAATACCCCCGTCCACATATACAACCTGTCCGTTAATAAAGTTGCTGGCGTCGCTCGCCAAAAAAACCGCCGTTCCCATCAGGTCTTCCGGGGTCCCCCAGCGGGCCGCCGGTGTTTTGGCGATGATAAAGCTGTTAAAGGGGTTGTCCGGAGTCCTGAGGGGCGCGGTCTGAGGCGTGGCGATGTACCCCGGACCGATGCCGTTGCACTGGATGTTATAAGCCCCATACTCCGACGCGATGTTGCGGGTGAGCATTTTAAGCCCGCCCTTTGCCGCCGCGTAGGCTGAAACGGTTTCCCGCCCCAGCTCGCTCATCATGGAGCAGATGTTGATAATCTTGCCGTGCCCCCGCCGGATCATCCCCGGAATAGCCGCTTTGGAAACGATAAACGGCCCGGTTAAATCCACGTCGATCACCTTGCGGAAATCCTCCGCGCTCATGTCGCACATGGGGATCCGTTTAATGATCCCCGCGTTGTTGACCAGGATATCTAGGCTCCCAAAGGTCTCCTCTATTTGATGCACGAAATCTGCCACCTGCTCCTCGCCGGTCACATCGCAGACATAGCCGTAAGCTCTGATGCCCGCTTCCCGATAAGAGGCAAGGCCTTTTTCCACCAGTTCCTCACTGAGGTCGTTGAATACAATCGTCGCGCCCGCCTGGGACAAGCCCTTGGCGATGGCAAACCCGATTCCATAGGAAGCGCCTGTCACCAGCGCCACCTTCCCTTTTAAGGAGAACTGCTCTAAAACGTTCACTGTGTCCGCCTCCTTACTTTAAATCCGGCGTGGGGATGACGTCCATGTCGTCAAAGGCCTGATTTTCCCCGCCCATCGCCCAGATAAAGGTGTAGCTCCCCGTGCCGGCTCCGGCGTGGATGCTCCAGGAAGGACTGATGACCGCCTGCTCGTTGTGCATGACGATATGGCGGGTTTCGCTCCCCTCCCCCATCATGTGGAACACCACCTGATCCTCGGGGAGTTCAAAATAGGTGTAAATCTCCATGCGTCGTTCGTGGGTGTGGGCCGGCATGGTGTTCCAAACGCTCCCCGGCTCTAAAACAGTCATCCCCATGGAAAGCTGACAGGTTTTTAACACATCGGGGTGGATAAACTGGTTGATGACCCGCTTGTTGCTGGCCACCGGATCTCCCATGGGCTTTTTGGCCGCTTCAGCCAGGGTGATCCGCTTGGTTTCATAGGAGCAGTGAGCCGGCGCGGATACCATATAAAATTTCGCCGGGCAGGCGCTGTTGTCGCTTTTAAACAGCACCTCCTTGGTCCCTTTTGTAATATACAGGCAGTCCTTATAGCCCAGCTGGTAAGCAGTACCGTCCGCGGTCACCGTCCCACTGCCGCCGATATTGAAGATGCCGATCTCCCGGCGCTCCAAAAAATAGGTGGTCCCGAAATTTTTCCAGACGTCAAGTCCCTTGTCAATGGGCACCGTTTCGGCTACCGGCATACAGCCCAGCACCACCATCCGGTCCACATGGCTGTAAACAGCCACCAGCTTGTCCGGCTGATACAAGTCCTCGATCAAAAACTCCCTGCGGATCTCCTCGGTTGTGTAGCGTTTAAAATCCGCCGGATTAACAGAATAGCGAATATCCATAACAATGCCTCCTCAAACATAGTGATTCTGTTTCGCAACTAGAATCATCATATCACAAGTGCCAAAAAATCTCTACTGCTAATTAAAAAATTGTGCGATAAAAACAGTCTCCTGCATTAGAAAGCCGCTAAGATGGTATTGGTTTTTCAATACAACGGGAGGCATAGGTGGCAAACCGGGTGCCTTTGCTGTAATCAAACGTCCCCACCGCCTTGATAAGCCCCACCGTCCCGATGGAGATCAAATCTTCCTGGTCGCTGGCGGAGGAATAATATTTCTTAATGATATGCGCCACCAGCCGGAGGTTGTGCTCCACCAGCCGGTCCCGGGCTTTTTGATCGCCGGCGGCCATAGCTTCAAAGCACGCCCGCTCCTCCTTGGCGGAAAGAGGCTTTGGAAAAGACCCGTTGCCCTCCAGATGCAGGGCGAAATACAACAGATGGGTTGCCACAAAAGACAGTAGCGCTGAAAACATAGGGATTCCTCCATTTCTGTCGCCACAAAATACCATATACCTTATTTATATTCGCAAGCCTTTTATTTTTGTTTGTCCCGTAAAGCTGCGGAGCTTATGAAAAATTTGACAAAAAACCAGTGCTTTTTTCGGAAATGTAAAGGAAATCCCTTGACAAAGGAAGGCGTTTCCTGTATACTCACATAGGTGTAAAGGAAAAAAGCTTACTACCGCTCGTTGGGAGGCTGGCTTATGACCACAAAAAACCTACAGGTTTCCACCCTGCTGGATTTTTACGGCAACATGCTGACGGATAAGCAGCGCGATTTGGTGGAGCTTTATTATAATGAAGACCTGTCCTTAGCCGAGATTGCGGAGCTTAAAAACATCACCCGCCAGGGTGTGCGTGACGGGATCAAGCGGGGCGAAGCGTTTTTGTTCGAGCTGGAAGAAAAATTGCAGCTCGCCCAGCGGTTTTATCAGATGCAGCAGGCCCTCGACCGGATTAACCAGTTGGCGGCCCGCTCCTATGAGATCAACGACCGGTACAAATACTCCGGGGAGCTGGAGCGCAATTTAAAAGAAATCTGCGATCTGGCCCAAAAAATATCGGATGAAAATTAGTCATCCCAAGCGATTAAAGGAGGAGCAACATGGCTTTTGAAGGGCTTTCCGATAAACTGTCCGCCGCGTTCAAACGCCTGCGGTCCAAGGGAAAACTAAATGAATCCGACGTAAAGGAAGCCATGCGGGAAGTCCGCTTCGCCCTGCTGGAGGCGGACGTCAACTATAAAGTGGTCAAGGACTTTGTCTCCAAAGTCAGCGAGCGCTGCGTGGGCAGCGAGGTGCTGGAAAGCCTGACCCCCGCCCAGCAGGTCATTAAAATCGTCAATGAGGAGCTTTGCTCGTTAATGGGCAGCGAAAACTCCCGCATTAAATTCGCCTCCAAGCCTCCCACCATCATTATGATGTGCGGCTTGCAGGGAAGCGGTAAAACCACCCATTCGGCAAAGCTCGCCAAATACTATATCGCCCAGGGACACCGTCCCCTGCTGGTTGCCTGCGACGTATACCGTCCCGCGGCGATCGAGCAGTTGAAGGTGGTCGGTGAAAAAGCCGGCGCCAAGGTGTTCGAGATGGGCAAGGAAGACCCTGTCAAGATCGCCAAGCAGGCAGTCAAGCAGGCTAAAGACTATGGCAACGACATTGTGATATTGGATACCGCCGGCCGCCTGCACATCGATGAGGAGCTTATGAACGAGCTCAAGCGGGTTAAGGCGGAGGTGGAGCCTAACGAGATTTTGCTGGTGGTGGACGCCATGACCGGCCAGGACGCCGTCAACGTGGCCCAGTCCTTTAACGAAGCTTTGGGGATCGACGGCGTCATCCTGACCAAGCTCGACGGCGACACCCGGGGCGGCGCAGCCCTCTCGGTGCTGGCTGTTACCGGCAAGCCCATCAAATTCGCCGGCATCGGCGAAAAGCTGGAGGATTTGGAGCCCTTCCATCCTGAGCGGATGGCCTCCCGGATTTTGGGGATGGGCGACGTGCTCACCCTGATCGAAAAGGCCCAGACCCAGGTGGACGAAAAGGAAGCTCAAAAGCTGGCCCAAAAGCTCAAGGAAAACAGCTTTGACATGAACGACCTGCTGGAGCAGATGCGCCAAATCCGCAAGATGGGCCCCTTAAAGCAGATTATGTCCATGCTGCCCGGCGTGGGAAAACAGCTGGAAAACGTGGATGTGGACGACCGCCAGATGTACCGCATCGAAGCGATCATCACCTCCATGACCCCCGGGGAGCGGGAAAAGCCCTCCATCATCAACCCCAGCCGCAAGCGGCGGATCGCCGCGGGCAGCGGCACCAAGGTGGAGGATGTCAACAAGCTTCTCCGCCAGTTTGAACAGATGCAAAAGCTGATGAAGCAGCTGGGCGGCAAGGGGAAAAAAGGCCGCCGGCGCATCCCCATGATGCCCCCGCCGGGGATGCCCATGCCCCACTAAATCACGCTTTTACCTTTGCTCCGGCCTTTTGGCCGGCAGAGTGTAAATACAAAAAACAAACCGGTTCCCCGGTGTACAGGAGGTGACAGTCATGGCTGTTAAAATAAGACTTCGTCGGATGGGCGGCAAAAAAGCTCCCTTCTACCGCATTGTTGTGGCGGATTCCAGATATCCCCGCGACGGCCGGTTTATTGAGGAGATCGGTTACTACGATCCCACCAAGGAACCCACCGTCATCAAGGTGGACGCCGATAAGGCGAAAAAGTGGATCGCAAACGGCGCACAACCCACCGATACCGTTAAGAAGATTTTGAAGGATGGCGGCGCTCTGTAAGCAAAGGTTTTGCTTTTGCGCCGGTTTAAGATTCGAGGACTTAACGTATGGAAGAACTACTGGTTACCATTGCAAAAGGCCTTGTAGAAGACAAAGACGCCGTCCGGGTGACGGTGGATGAGCCCAACGAGGAAGGGATCGTCGTTTATCATTTAAACGTGGCTCCCGACGATATGGGCCGGGTCATCGGCAAACAGGGCCGGATTGCCAAAGCGCTGCGCACGCTGATGCGGGCGGGCGCCAGCCGGATCAACCAAAAGATCATGGTTGAAATCGACTAGTACAAAACACCGGGGAATGCAGGAAAACCTGCATTCCCTTGTTTTCTCCCACAGGATTTTTGTCACCGCCGGAAGGAGATATTTCATGAACCAACAAAAACGCTACCTGGAAATCGGGAAAATCGTGGCCGCCCACGGGATCGCCGGGGAGGTCCGGGTGCAGCCCTGGTGCAGCACACCGGACTTTTTCACCCAGTTTACCCAGCTATACTTTCAAAAGGGCGCCGAGGCCGTCACGGTGGAGCGCTCCCGCCCCCACAAAAACGTCATTCTTACAAAACTCGCCGGGGTGGACACCATGGACGCCGCCAAAAAGCTGGTGGGAAAGGTCCTTTACTGCGACCGGGAGCAGGTGACTCTGCCCGAAGGGACCTATTTTATCCAGGACTTAATCGGCCTGACGGTGGTGGACGCCGGCGATCCTAAAAAGGTGTACGGTACCCTGACCGACGTGTTTGAAACCGGCGCCAACGACGTATATCAAGTGACCGACGAACAGGGGAAAAACGTGCTGATCCCCGCCATCCCTTTGGTCATTCAAAAAACCGATCTGACAAACGGGCGGATGGAAATCACCCCCATGAAAGGGCTGTTTGACGATGAGGATTGATATTGCCACCCTGTTCCCCGATATGTGCGAAGCCGTCATGGGGGAAAGCATCATCGGCCGGGCGCGGAAAAACGGTTTTCTCACCGTGGAGTGCCACAACATCCGGGACTACACCTTAAGCAAGCAAAAACGGGTGGACGACGCGCCCTACGGCGGCGGCATGGGCATGGTGATGCAGGCCGACCCCATCGACCGGTGCTACTCCGCCGTGTGCGAAAAAGCGGGAAGCACGCCCCACGTGATCTACCTCTCCCCCCAGGGACAGCCGCTCACCCAGAAAAAGGCGGTGGAACTCTCTAAACTCCCTCACCTGTTTTTGCTCTGCGGCCACTATGAGGGCGTGGACGAGCGGATCCTGGAAAAAATCGTGGACGAGGAGATCTCCATCGGGGATTTTGTCCTCACCGGCGGGGAGCTCCCGGCGCTGATGCTGGCCGACTGTGTGGCCCGGCTGTGCCCCGGCGTGCTGGCCGACCCGGAATGCTTTGAGCTGGAAAGCCATTGGAACGGCCTGCTGGAATATCCTCAGTACTCCCGGCCGGAAGTGTGGGACGGCCGCCGGGTGCCGGAGGTGCTGTTGTCCGGTCACCATGCCAACATCGAACAGTGGCGGCGGCAGCAGAGCCTTATCCGCACCCTGCAAAAACGCCCCGACATGCTGGAAAAAGCAGAGCTCACCGAAAAAGACCGTGCTTTTTTACAAGAATACCAAAAGAATGCCGGGGACGGCGGACAGTAAGGTCATGCCGGATCTCCCTCTTTTTGATATTCAATAGTGCCTATATTGTTGAAAATATTATAGTAATATTGTACAATCGATTGAATTTTCAGGCTCCAAATATCGGAATAAAGCAGAAATTTTTTATTTTCGTCAAAAAAACCGCACAGTTTGATTGACGGAAGGGTATGATATGGTATAATAAATTGCAGCCGGATAAAATGAAATTGTTCCAAATGATTTTATGTAGTATAGGAGAGTCAATATATGTACGTAAAAGAAGTTTCTGTTCAGAATCAGGTTGGACTGCATGCAAGACCCGCGACCTTTTTTATCCAAAAGGCCAATGAATACAAATCCTCCATCTGGGTGGAAAAAGAGGAACGCCGTGTGAATGCGAAAAGCCTGCTGGGCGTTTTGTCCCTGGGGATTATGGGCGGAACGAATATCCGCATTATCGCCGACGGCGCCGACGAGCAGGAGGCTGTGGACGGGCTGGTCAAATTAGTGGAATCCGGTTTTGCCGAATAACGGCAATGATATGACAGCCTGCCCTTTTGTAACAAACCTGACAAGCGTTGCCCGGGTTACCGGGCAGCGCTTTTGTTCTTTGTATCTATGCCCTCATCTCTTTGGAAAGGAGCCCCGGTGTGAACGAACGGATTGAATACCTGCAAAAAAAAGCCCGGGAGCTGACGACCTCCCCCGGCGTTTACCTGATGAAAGACCGCACCGGCAAGGTCATCTATGTTGGGAAGGCCAAAATCCTCACCAACCGGGTGCGCAGCTATTTCCGCACCGGCGCCAAACACGACGAAAAGGTGCGCCAGATGGTGGAGCATGTGTACGACTTCGACTACATTGTCACCGACAGCGAATTTGAGGCCCTGGTGCTGGAATGCAGCCTGATTAAACAGTATAACCCCAAATACAACATCCTGCTCAAGGACGACAAGGGATATCACTATATCCAGGTGACAAACGAGCCCTATCCCCGCCTTTTGGCCGCCAAGCAGAAAAACGACACCGACCGTTTTTTAGGTCCCTATACCAGCAGCTTTTCGGTTAAACAGGCGGTGGAAGAAGCTAACAAGGTCTTTTTACTCCCCACCTGCCGCCGGAAGTTCCCCGAGGATTTCCGCAAGGCAAGGCCCTGCCTTAACTTCCACATCAAAAAGTGCATGGGGGTCTGCCAGGGGAAGATGAATCCCGCCGAATACGGCGAGGTGATCCGCCAGGCACTGGAGTATATCAAGACCGGCAGCACCCAGTCGGTACAGCTTTTGACCCAGCAGATGGAGGAAGCCGCCGAAGCGCTCGACTTTGAAAAGGCCGCCCATCTGCGGGACCGCATCCGCGCCATCGAACGGATCGCCCAGACCCAGAAGATCATCACCGGGGACGAGAAAAACCAGGACGTCATCGCCGGTGCGCAAAATTACGATATGGCGGCCTTTGTGGTGTTAAAATTCCGAAACGGCCGGCTGACCGACAAAGAGACGTTTGTGCTGGCGGACACCTTTGACCTGGCCGCCGCCCGGGGAGAGTTTCTCACCCGGTATTACGCCGGGAATCAGGATATCCCCAAGGTTGTCACCTTAGACGAGCCGGTGGAAGATCTCGCCCTTTTGCATCAATGGCTGTCCGCCTTAGCCGGCCACAGCGTCACCATCACCGTTCCCCAGCGGGGGGAGCAGAAAAAGCTGGCGCTTATGGCCATGAACAACGCCTCGGAGCAGCTGTCCGACCGGGTGGGCCGCACCGGCCGGGAGGTGGCCGCTTTAGACGAGCTGGCCCGGCTTTTAGGCCTGGCCGCCGCCCCCTATTACATCGAGGCCTACGACATCTCCAACCTGGGGGATACCGGCATTGTGGCGGGGATGGTGGTATTCGAAAACGGCCGGCCGTTAAAATCCGCTTACAAGCGCTTTGCCCTTAAGGATATGGCCGTGGCGGACGACTACGCCGCCATGCGCCAGGTCATCACCCGGCGGCTCAACCGATACGAGGAAGAAAAAGGCTCCGGGGAAGGCTTCGGCCGCCTCCCCGACCTGATTTTGCTGGACGGCGGAAAAACCCATGTAGCCGCGGTGGAGCCGATCCTCCGGGAGCGGGGGCTCACTGTGCCGGTGTTCGGCATGGTCAAAGACGACCGGCACCGCACCCGGGCCATCACCACCGACGGCGGCGAGATTGCCATCAGCTCCCACCGCTCCGCCTTTACCATGGTCACCAAAATCCAGGATGAGGTGCACCGCTTCGCCATCTCCTACCAGCACAAGGTGCACAAAAAAAGCTCTTTCCAGCTGGCGCTGACCAAGGTGCCCGGCATCGGGGAGAAAAAAGCCGTGAAGCTCATCACAACCTTTAAAACCAAGGACGCACTGAAAAGCGCCACGCCGGAGCAGCTTCGCAAAGCCGCCGGCGTTAACCAGCAAACGGCAAAAGAGCTGTATGAACTGATTCAAACGCTGTAAATATAAAAATAAACAAAGAAAGGACGGTATGCCTATTCATGAAACCAGTCACTTATCAGGAAATCAAACAAAGCGACGCTGTCCGCACCTATATTAAAAAAGCCGACGAATCCCTTTGCGCCATCGGATACACCGAGCACGCCTTTGCCCACGTGACCCGGGTGGCGGAAAACGCCGCTTATATCCTGCGCACCCTGGGGTTTTCCGACCGCACGGTGGAACTGGCCCAAATCGCCGGATACCTGCACGACATCGGCAACATCATCAACCGGGTGGACCACGCCATGTCGGGGGCCAACATGGCCTTCCGGATCCTGGACAACATGGGGATGGAGCCGGGCGAGATCGCCACGGTGATCGCCGCTATCGGCAACCACGATGAGGGAACCGGCTTTCCGGTCAACGCGGTGACGGCGGCGCTGATTATTGCGGACAAAAGCGATGTGCGCCGCACCCGGGTGCGCAACCGGGATGTGGCCACCTTTGACATCCACGACCGGGTCAACTACGCGGTAGAAAGCTCCGAGATCACCATCAGCGAGGATAAGCGGGCGGTGATCCTCACCCTGTCCATTGACACCGAAATCTGCGCGGTGATGGATTACTTTGAGATCTTTTTAAACCGGATGCTGTTGTGCCGCAAGGCGGCAGAGTTTTTGGGGCTTAATTTCCGGCTGATCGTCAACGGGACCAAGCTTTTATAAGCCTTTTTCCTCTCTGGAATGAATGACCTGTACGAGTTTTTCGGCTTTTGCCGCCAGGATTTTTGTAATTGTGCCAAAATAACCGGGAACCCTTGTTGATTTCCCGGTTTTATGGTACACTAAAGAATAAGAATATTGTCAAAAAGGCGAGGGCTTTCTCAACAAACCGGCAGGATTTTTTAAGACTCCCCTCCCCTTTTTGACACGGATAAAAATACATAAAGGAGACGATACGATGGCTTACTATTTTACCGAACCCTCCCATACCTTCAGCGAATATCTGTTGGTTCCCGGCTATTCGTCTAAGGAATGCATCCCTGCAAACGTCAGCTTGAAAACACCGGTAGTCAAATTCAAAAAAGGCGAAAAAAGCCCCATTGAACTGAATATCCCGCTGGTTTCGGCAATCATGCAGTCGGTGTCCGGGGAAAGGATGGCGGTCGCCCTGGCAAAAGAAGGCGGCATGTCGTTTATCTACGGCTCCCAGTCGGTGGAAAGCGAAGCGGCGATGGTCTCCAATGTAAAAAATTACAAAGCGGGCTTTGTGGTCAGCGACTCCAACATTCGTCCCGACCAGACCTTAAAGGACATTTTGGAGCTGAAAGAGAAAACCGGCCACTCCACCGTGGCTGTCACCGAGGACGGAACCGCTACCGGCAAGCTGCTGGGCATCGTCACCAGCCGGGATTACCGCATCAGCCGGATGGACACCTCCACCAAGGTGTCGGAGTTTATGACCCCCTTTGACAAGCTGATCTACGCGGACAAAAACACCACCTTAAAAGAAGCCAACAACATCATCTGGGATCACAAGTTAAACTCCCTGCCTTTAGTGGATGAAAACGGCTGCCTTGCCTACATGGTGTTCCGCAAGGACTATGACTCCCACAAGGAAAACCAGCTGGAGCTGTTGGACGAATCTAAACGGTATATGGTGGGCGCGGGCATCAACACCCGGGACTATGCGGAGCGTGTCCCCGCGCTGGTAAACGCCGGAGCGGACGTGCTGTGCATTGACTCCTCCGAAGGGTTTACCGAGTGGCAGAAGATGACCATTGACTACATCCGGGAAAACTACGGCGACACCGTCAAGGTGGGCGCGGGCAACGTGGTTGACCGGGAAGGCTTTTTGTTCCTGGCCAAAGCGGGAGCCGACTTTGTTAAAATCGGCATCGGCGGCGGTTCCATCTGCATCACCCGGGAGCAAAAGGGCATCGGCCGCGGCCAGGCGACGGCGGTGATTGAGGTCGCCAAGGCCCGGGACGAATACTTTGAAGAGACGGGCATTTACATCCCCATCTGCTCGGACGGCGGTATTGTCCACGACTATCACATGACCCTGGCGCTGGCTATGGGCGCGGACTTTTTGATGCTGGGCCGGTATTTCTCCCGGTTCGACGAAAGCCCCACCAACCGGGTCAACATCAACGGCACCTATATGAAGGAGTATTGGGGCGAAGGCTCCAACCGGGCCCGCAACTGGCAGCGGTACGATATGGGCGGCGCCAGCAAGCTCTCCTTTGAGGAAGGCGTGGATTCTTATGTCCCCTACGCGGGCAGCTTAAAGGACAATGTGAACCAGTCCTTGAGCAAGGTGCGCTCCACCATGTGCAACTGCGGCGCCATGTCCATCCCTGAGCTTCAGCAGAAAGCGAAAATCACCCTGGTGTCCGCCACCTCTATCGTAGAGGGCGGCGCCCACGACGTAATTTTAAAAGACACCTCCAATCACGTGATTAAGTAAGCCTGTTTCCTTATAAAAAACGATAAAATGCGGCCGGGAAATTCTCCCGGCCGCATTCTTTATCTTCGAAATATACTATTTGTATAAATTTACTATTTTATACTTTTATTTTAGCCTTATGTAGACCGGGCGGGGTTTCATCCCCACCCTTACAGGGATCGTTGCGCATGGAGCGGCATAGATTCCACTTGACACAAAAAAGGGGCAAACGTTTTTCGCAAACGTTTTCGTTGGGGTCTTGCTCACAGCCCCCGCCGCAGGCATGTTTTTTCTTTTTTTAAACTAACGCCCTGCCAATCCTAGTATGTGTACCAGCCGATTCTTTACCCATGACAAAAAATGACAATTTTTTGTCATGGAATTTGCTTGGCGATGATGCCAAGAACCTCCCGGTTGGCGGGAGAGAAAGGATAATCCTGCAAGTTTTCCACCGGCACCCAGAGGATCTCGGTGTGTACAAGGGGCTTTGCCTCACCGGAAAGGCGTCTTGTCTTAAAAAAGAAAAGCTCGATAGGCCCATCGGGGAACGGATAAACCACCCGGTTTAAAAGCTCCTCCGGCTCTACTAAAAGGCCTACCTCTTCCCGGCACTCCCGGATTAAGCAGTCCGCCGGGGACTCCCCCAGCTCCACCTTGCCGCCGGGGAACTCCCACAAATAGGCGCAGCTTCCCCCTGCGCCCCGTTTCCCCAGCAAAACGCGCCCGTCTTCCAGGATAACGGCGGCCGACACCTGTCTCATGCTTCTCCCTCCGTTTTCAGTCGATCTTCATCTGCTGGATCCGGTTTCGAATGACCTTGTTGTAATTGATGACACTGCGCTCATACTCCTCCCCCATATACCGGGAGGTGAGCAAAAAGTCCGCCGTGGCCTTGTTGTTGGCAATGGGAATATCGTACACCACTGCGATGCGCAAAAGCGCCTTAACATCCGGGTCATGGGGCTGGCTTTCCAGCGGATCCCAGAAAAAGATCACAAAGTCGATGGCCCCTTCCACAATCCGGGAGCCGATCTGCTGGTCGCCTCCTAACGGGCCGCTGTTATAGCCCTTGACCGGCAGTCCGGTCTTTTCGGAGATCAGACGGGCAGTGGTACCGGTACCGCACAAAAAGTGGTTTTTTAAAATCTCCTTGTTTTGCTCCGCCCAGTCCACCAGCTCTTTCTTTTTGCTGTCGTGAGCGATCAAAGCGATGTGCTTTTGCTTTTCAATGGTAAAGGGAATATACTCGTCCTGGATCATCGGTAACCCGCCTTTCTGATGATTTCTTGTGATGATTACTGACCGCCGGGAATGGATTTATCATGGCTGCGGCAACTTTGGCAGTCCCCGCAGGAGGAACATCCCCCGCAGCTTTGGCAGCCGCCTTTGTGCCGCAGGCTGAAAACAAGCGCTGCCACCGCGCCGGCGACGATCAACCCGATCAAAAGATAATCCAAAACGCCCATGGCATATCTCTCCTATCACAATGCTAATGGATAAACAGCCGGCCGATCTGGTACACAAGACAGGCCACTACCCAGGCGACCCCCGTCTGGCAGACGACGACTCCCAGGGCATAAAGCTTGCTGTTCATCTCCCGGCGCACGGCGTTGATGGCCGCCACGCAGGGGGTATATAACAACGTAAACGCCAAAAAGGCGCAGGCCGCTAAAGGGGAGAAAATCCCCGCCAAAGCGGCAGGCAGGGTGGCCGTGTTGGTGCCGGTGAGGACGGCCAGGGTGCTGACCACCGCTTCCTTGGCGGAAAATCCGGTGAGCAGCGCAGTGGACGCCCGCCAGTCGCTGAATCCCAACGGCGCAAAAATCGGGGAGATAAACCGGCCGATCTGGGCCAGCATGCTGTCCGCGCTGGAGGAAACCACGTTAAGCCGGGTGTCAAAGGTCTGCAAAAACCAGATGATCAGCGTAGCCAAAAAGATCACCGTAAACGCCCGCACCAAAAAGTCCTTTGCTTTGTCCCAAATAAGCATCCCCACGCTTTTGGCGCTGGGGAACCGGTAGTTGGGAAGCTCCATCACAAAGGGGACGGGATTTCCCCGGAAGGCGGTTTTCTTTAAAATCAGCCCGCACAAAATGCCGACGATCATCCCGAACACATACAGGCAGATCATCACAAGCGCCCCGTAGTCCGGGAAAAAGGCGGCGGTAAACACCGCGTAGATGGGGAGCTTGGCGCTGCAGCTCATAAAAGGGGTCAGCAGGATGGTCATCTTCCTGTCCCGCTCGCTGGACAGGGTGCGGGTGGCCATAATGGCGGGCACGCTGCACCCGAAGCCGATGAGCATGGGAACAAAGCTCCGGCCGGAAAGGCCGATTTTCCGCAGCAGCTTATCCATCACAAAGGCTACTCGGGCCATATAGCCGCTGTCCTCCAGGATGGACAAAAAGAAAAACAGCACCACGATAATGGGTAAAAACGATAAAACACTGCCCACCCCGGCAAATACGCCGTCAATAATCAAACTATGTACCACCGGGTTGATGCCGTAGGTGGTGAGCGCACTGTCCACCACCCCGGTGAGACTGTCGATCCCCCAGGAGAGCAGGTCGCTTAAAAAGCTCCCGATCACCCCAAAGGTCAGCCAGAAGATCAGCAGCATGATCCCTAAAAACACCGGAATCGCCAGGTATTTGTTGGTGAGCACCTTGTCGATCTTGACGCTGCGCACGCTCCCCTTGCTTTCATGGCCTTTGACGACGGTGTCTTCGCACAGGGATTCAATAAAGGTGTAGCGCATGTCCGCCAAGGCGGCCTCCCGGTCGGTGTCCAGATCCCGCTCCATCTCGGTGACGCTGTGCTCCACCATCTCCAGCTCGTTTTCGGTCATTCCCAGCGCCTTGCGCATGGGTTCGTCCCCTTCCACCAGTTTGGTGGCCGCAAAACGGGTAGGAATCCCGCAGCGTTGGGCGTGATCCTCCACCTGGTGGGCGATGGCGTGGATGGCCCGGTGCACCGGCCCGGAGCAAAAGTCCTGCCGGGCGGGCTTGATCTTCTGTTCCGCCACATGGACGGCGGTTTCGATCAGCTCGTCGATTCCCTCGTTTTTGCTGGCGGAAATGGGCACTACCGGCACGCCTAAGCCCTTTTTAAGCTCTTCGATCTTGATGGTGCCGCCGTTTTCCCGCACCTCGTCCATCATGTTCAGCGCGATGACCATGGGGATATCCAGCTCCATCAGCTGCATGCTCAGATACAGGTTCCGCTCGATGTTGGTGGCGTCCAGGATGTTGATGATCCCGTCGGGGTGCTCGTTTAACAAAAAGTCCCGGGTAACGATCTCCTCGCTGGTATAGGGGGACAACGAATAAATCCCCGGCAGGTCCACCACCGTGCAGTCCTTGTGCCCCCGGATGACGCCGTCCTTTCGCTCCACCGTGACGCCGGGAAAGTTCCCCACATGCTGATTGGATCCGGTAAGCTGGTTAAACAGCGTCGTCTTACCGCAGTTTTGATTTCCCGCTAATGCAAATACCATCAGTCAAGCGCCTCCACTTCAATGTTTCTGGCGTCCTCCTTGCGGATGGTCAGCTCATAGCTGCGCACATGCAGCTCGATAGGGTCTCCCATAGGCGCCACCTTGCGGATCATCACCGTGGTATGAGGCGTAAGCCCCATGTCCAAAAGCCGGTGGCGCAGCGCCCCCTGGCCGTTGACCGCAATGATCCGCGCCTGTTTGCCGATTTTAAGCTCATCCAGCGTCAATTTGACAGCCTCCCTGTTTTTATCCCATTTATCTTAACAATATCACAAATATTCCATATGTTATCTATTATAGCAACCCTGACAGCCTTTTGCAATCAGACAAATGCAAAACCGTTAGGCAGTGCCCCTTTTTTACCGTGATGGAAAAAGCGCCCCGGAAATTTTCCGGGGCGCTTTTTCATATGGATAACACCGATTCTTATTCGCCGTAGTAGGATTTCAGGTACAGCTCTTTGATCTCGCTCATCAGCGGGTAACGGGGGTTCGCGCCGGTGCACTGGTCGTTGAAGGCCTGCTCCACCATCTCGTCCAGGTTGTCGAGGAACGCTTTTTCGTCGATGCCCCACTCTTTGATGGTCTTGGGGATACCGACCTTGGCTTTCAGGTCTTCAATAGCGGCCAGGAATTTCTCAAACGCTTCCTCGTCGGTCTTGCCGTTGTAGCCGCAGAAGCGGGCAGCCTCTGCATAGCGGGCCAGCGCATGAGGATACTGGTACTGCGGGAAGGTGCCCATCTTGGTGGGAACTTCAGCCGCATTGTAGCGCATCACATTGGTGAGGATCAAAGCGTTTGCCACACCGTGAGGAACGTGATGGAAGGCGCCCAATTTATGCGCCATGGAGTGGTTAAGGCCCAGGAACGCGTTGGCAAACGCCATACCAGCCATGCAGGCCGCATCCGCCATCTTCTGACGGGCCTCGGGGTCCTTCGCGCCGTTTTCATAAGCGGAAGGCAGATAGGTCATCACGCTCTTCATTGCTTTCAGTGCAAAGCCGTCGGTGTAATCGGAAGCCATCACCGAGACGTAAGCTTCCAGAGCATGGGTCAAAACGTCAACACCGGAAGCAGAGGTCAGGCCCTTGGGCTGGGTCATCATGTTGTCGGTGTCCACAATCGCCATGTTCGGCAGCAGCTGGTAATCCGCCAGCGGCCATTTCACGCCGGTTTTCTCGTCGGTGATAATCGCGAAAGGAGTAACCTCAGAACCGGTACCGGAAGAGGTGGGGATCGCCACAAAGTAGGCTTTTTTACCCATCTCGGGGAAGGTGTAGATACGTTTCCGGATATCCATGAAGTCCATAGCCATATCCTGGAAGTTGACGTCCGGATACTCGTACAGCACCCACATGATCTTACCGGCGTCCATCGCGGAACCGCCGCCCAGGGCGATGATGACGTCAGGCTCAAACGCGCGCATGGCTTCGGCGCCCTTGGTCGCGCAGCCCAGCGTCGGGTCGGGAGCAACCTCGAAGAAGCAGGTGTGCTCGATGCCCATTTCATCCAGCTTGGTTTCGATGGGTTTTACATAGCCGTTTTTATAAAGGAAGGAGTCGGTAACGATGAAGGCGCGTTTTTTGTGCATCACAGTGCCCAGCTCATCCAGCGCAACCGGCATGCAGCCTCTCTTAAAGTAAACCTTTTCAGGCGCTCTAAACCACAGCATGTTCTCTCTCCTCTCGGCAACCGTCTTAATGTTGAGCAGGTGTTTAACGCCAACGTTTTCCGAAACCGAGTTGCCGCCCCAAGAGCCGCAGCCCAGCGTCAGGGAAGGATTGAGCTTAAAGTTGTACAGGTCGCCGATACCGCCCTGAGAAGAAGGCGTATTCACCAGGATACGGCAGGTCTTCATGGCCTGGCCCATCCGGTCGATTTTCGCGCGCTCGGTCACCACGTTGCAGTACAGAGAAGAGGTGTGGCCGTAACCGCCGTCTGCGATCAAACGCTCCGCTTTCGCTACAGCGTCGTCAAAGTCTTTGGCACGGTACATCGCCAGCACGGGAGAGAGTTTTTCATGCGCAAACTCTTCCTCGATGTCAACGCTTCCCACCTCGCCGATGAGGATCTTGGTGCTTTCAGGAACCGTTACACCGGCCATCTCAGCGATGGTGTGAGCCTTCTGGCCAACGATCTTCGCGTTGACGGAGCCGTTGATGATGATGGTCTTACGGACCTTTTCGGTCTCCTCAGGATTGAGGAAGTAGCAGCCGCGGTAAGCGAACTCTTTCTTAACCGCGTCATAGATTTTATCGGCCACGATCACAGACTGCTCGGAAGCACAGATCATGCCGTTGTCAAACGTCTTGGAATGAATGATGGAGTTGACCGCCAGCCGGATATCCGCCGTCTCGTCGATGATCGCGGGGGTGTTGCCGGGGCCTACGCCAACCGCCGGTTTGCCGGAAGAATACGCAGCTTTGACCATGCCGGGGCCGCCGGTAGCCAGGATGATGTCCGCGCTGTGCATCAGCTCGTTGGTCAGATCCAGAGAGGGCACGTCGATCCAGGCGATGATGTTTTCAGGAGCGCCCGCTTTCACCGCAGCGTCCAGCACAATCTTCGCAGCAGCGATGGTGCACTTTTTCGCCCGGGGATGGGGGCTGATGATGATACCGTTGCGGGTCTTTAAGGAGATCAGGGTCTTAAAGATCGCGGTAGAGGTGGGGTTGGTGGTGGGGATAACCGCCGCCACGATGCCGATGGGCTCCGCCACCTTGGTAACGCCGAACGCGTCGTCTTTTTCGATCACGCCGCAGGTTTTCTCGTTTTTATATTTGTTGTAGATGTACTCTGCCGCGTAGTGGTTTTTGATAACCTTGTCTTCCACCACGCCCATACCGGTCTCTTCCACGGCCATTTTCGCCAGCGGGATCCGCTGCTGGTTGGCAGCCATGGCGGCCTCGTAAAAGATCTTGTCGACCTGCTCCTGGGTGTAGGTGGCGAAAATTTCCTGCGCCTTGCGAACTTCCGCCATTTTTGCGATCAATGCGTCAACATTGTCCACCAGACCGGTGTTCGCAGGAGCAGCTTTCTGCTTTTTCTCCATCTTAAAATCCTCCATTCATTCTTTTCCAACGTGTGTGAACTGTCTGAATCGGTGTAGTTGTTATTTTTTTAACAATCACATTATAGCACAGGATAAAATCCCATGTCAACCGCCCCTTATGACAATCCTTTAGAAAAAAACATCCCGGATTTTAGGTATAATACATAATTTGACGAAGGATGGAAAATTTTGCGCCGGACAGCGCTTAGTCTATAGCTCGCACTCCAGCTGGCAGTCGAAGGGCTCTTGTTCCACATGCCCCCGATGGTACGCCGCAGCTTCCACACATCCCATTCTTTTATAGAACGCCTGGGTTTCCACCGCCGAATGGGCGGATATATAAAGTTTTTTGGCGCCATTTTGCTTTGCCCATTCCTTAGCTGCGGCAAACAGCGCAGCGCCGATCCCCTGACCGCGCATATCCGCTGAAACATGGATGCTGGACAGGTCAAGATATTTTTGCCCGCCGCCGAATAGTCCCGGCTCCACCGAGACAAATCCCTTTAAACCGCCTTGTTTAAAAGCGGCGTACACAAACCCGCCCGTGGAAGCGGTGTTTTTTAAACAACGAATCAACGTCCGGTAGTCGTCCTCCGTCCAATCATCCACAAATGGATCCTCTTTTATAACCCATTTGCCCCGCTCCCTTCTCCAACACTTTGTCACGTTTTGGCGGCGGATAAAGTGAGCAAACAATTCTCTTTTGATTTCCTCCGCGCCCAGGGTTCTGTATGTCAGCATTTATATAATCCTTTCTTCCCTTTCAGGACAATCCTCTTTATAGATAAAAACAGACGGCGTGATAAAGTCGCGCCGTCTGTTTTTCTATTCGCTAATCTTATTCGTATACCACCACGTTGACCCATTTCATCAGCAGGTCTCTTTCCGCCGGGTTGTTTTCCGTCAGCTGGAATGCCGCCACAATGGGGAGCCAATCCTGAACATACTTTTTGGAGGTATTGGTTTTTTCGCAGAATTTGTTTAAATACATCTCCGCCATGTCGGGATCCCGCAAGGACAAAAGCAGATAGGTGCGTCCCACGTCGGCGCTGGCGTTGCCCTGCCGGGCCGCCACCCAGTCCACCACATAGACGCCGTCGTCATTCATGATGATGTTTTCCGGCATAAAGTTTCCGTGGCAGAGCTTGTTGTGCTTAGGCATACTCTCCAGCCGGGTGAGCAGCTCGTACTTGGTGGCGTCGTCCACGCTGTCCAGCATGTTGATCTGGCGGATCAGCTTATCTTTAAGCTTGCTGAGCTTGGGCGCTGTCTTGGAGTGGATCTCGATCTGGATGTCCACCATCTGATCCACATATTTTTCCATATTGGCGGGGTCTTCCTTCATCACGTCCGCCATGGTCTTTCCTTCAATCAAATCCATGTGGATAGCCCACCGGTTTTTAATAACCGACACCTCATGGATCACCGGCACCCGCAGGCCGGTCGCCTCCACTCTGGAATGGGTCAGCGCCTCGTACAGCGCCATGGTTTTGGGGCAGCCTTCCTTGAACAGTTTGATCGCCATCTTACCGTCCTGGTAGACATCGACTGTTTCACTGGATGAGATTAAATGTTTGAGTTCCATAGTTTGTATTCCCCTTTCAATGACGGGCTACAGGAGCCCATCTAACGCTCGATGAATATCTATTACTATTATACAACTTTTCATCGCTTTGTAAATACTTTTTTGTACAATTTATTTGTTTCTTTTTTGTTAAAAGGGGCAAAATC
>CALXBH010000071.1 GCA_944386475.1 uncultured Clostridia bacterium
ATCTCTCCGATGAAGACAGCGAATACTTTGTCAAATTACTCAATCAAAAGGCTTCGGATATTTTTAAGAATACTCAGAACGAACAGGAACTAATCGAACTAAAGAAAAAGAAAGCACAGCTTGAAGCTGCTATTTCGAATCAGGTGAAAAATCTGCGGGAAGCAGACGATAATCTAAAACGATTTATTCAGGAGGATGTAAAGGGACTGACAGACGAGCTTTCTGAAACGGAAAAACTGTTACAAAAATTAGAGGATAGCAGGCAAAGTCAGATGTATGCTGTGAGAGATATTGAAGAAATCAAAGAAAGGCTGTTATCCTTTGAAAAATACGCAAAGGACGCACAGCCGGATGTGTTAGTAACGCTGATACAATCCTTTGTGGAGCGTATCTATATCGTTGATGAAAACGACGAGCGTTACTGTCATATCTTTATTAAAGGTTGCACCAAAGAGGACTATGATGAGTTCTTCCGGGCAACCGGTTACATATCTGGTACGAGAGAAACAGGTGCTATCACATCCAAATTGCCTTTGTGTGATTCAGATGAGTGTTGCAAACACTACATGGTATTTACAATTCCACTTTGTATGTGCTAGACTGTTTATGACGTTATTTTGCTCTGGCATTTTAATGTCCTCCTAATGTGTTTTTTTGCGTAACTGGCAGGTCACGCTTTTACTTTAACACATTAGGAGTTTTTTATCTCCCTCATCGCTTAAGCTCTTTTCAACCACGCGACTATCGCGTGGTTTTCCTTATACAAAAAAGGAGTGTTGCGTGTGCAACACTCCTTTTTTGACTGTCAAAACACTTGATGACAAAATTCAAACATCAAGTGTTTTTTATTGGGATGCTTAAAGGGAGGGTCTCCTCTTCCAGCGCGTTTATAACTGTGCAAGGCCGTGGGATAAATCCGCCAGGATATCGTCGATATGTTCGGTGCCGATGGACAGGCGGACGGTTTGGGGCTTGATGCCGCAGGCCAACAGCTCCTGCTCATTCATCTGGGAATGGGTGGTGGACGCCGGATGGATCACCAGGCTTTTTAAGTCGGCCACGTTGGCCAGCAACGAAAACAGCTCTAAGCTTTCGGTGAACTTTTTCGCAGCGCCGGCGCCGCCTTTGACCTCAAAGGTAAAAATGGAGCCCGCTCCTTTAGGGAAATACCGCCGGTAAAGCTCCCCTTGCTTTCCTTCGGCCAGGGAGGGGTGATTCACCCGCTCCACTTTCGGGTGGTTTTTCAGGAAATCCACCACCTTCAAGGCGTTTTCCACATGCCGGTCCATGCGCAGGGAAAGGGTCTCCAGCCCCTGGAGCAGCAGGAAGGAGTTAAAAGGCGAAATAGCCGCGCCCTGATCCCGCACTCAGGTGGTGCGCAGTTTTAAAATGTACGCGAGGTTTCCGCAGGCCTCGGTAAAGACAACGCCGTGATAAGAAGGGTTGGGCGCGGACAACCCGGGGAATTTATCGTTCTGGGCCCAATCAAATTTCCCGGAATCCACCACGGCGCCTCCCAGCACCGTGCCGTGGCCGCCGATAAACTTGGTGGCCGAATGAACCACGACGTCCGCCCCGTGCTCGATGGGGCGCAGAAGATAAGGGGTGGCAAAGGTGTTGTCCACAATCAGGGGGATCCCATGTTTATGGGCTACCGCCGCCACGGCTTCGATATCCAGCACGTCGGAATTGGGATTTCCCAGCGTCTCGGAGTACACAAGCTTGGTGTTGGGCTGGATGGCTGCTTCAAAGTTTTGGGGGTCGGAGGGGTCCACAAAGGTCACCGAAAGCCCCTGCTCTTTTAAGGTGTTGGCAAACAGATTATAGGTGCCGCCATACAGGTTGACCGAAGAGACGATGTGATCCCCGCAGGTGGCGATATTCTGAACAGCGTAGGTGATCGCTGCGGAACCGGAAGCGGTGGCAAGGGCTCCTGCGCCGCCTTCCAAAGCGGCAAGGCGCTTTTCAAAAACATCCGAGGTGGGGTTCATCAGCCGGGTGTAGATGTTCCCGCTTTCGGTAAGTCCAAAGCGGTTGGCCGCCTGCTCGGAATCCTTAAACACATAAGAAGTGGTAGCATAAATGGGAACAGCGCGGGCGTCGGTAGCGGGATCAGGGGATTCCTGCCCTACATGAAGCTGTTTGGTTTCAAATTTCCAATCGTTCATAGTATCTGATTCCTTTCGGTAAAATTTTGGGGATAAAAGCAGGCCTTTACATTCGGCACAGCCGTAAATTTTTCCGAATAAGCTTATTTATATTCTTCAACATCGTCGCCCTCCAATCACCTACTAATTAACTAGGTAATCATATTATACGGGGATTTATCTTTCTTGTCAACCCTCCATAGCAAAAGCCTGTCCGCCAGGCAGGTTCTTCCCCTAAGCAAATGGTACAGAAGGAAAATGCTGCTGGAAGCATTTTCCTCAAAAAATGTTTTTCCATTTTGCCCAGTTGACGGCAATGGATTTTTGTAGTATGCTTTAGTTAGTTTAAACTAATATGTCACAGCAGGAGGAGATTGCCATGACCCAATACACCATAACCGTGGACGGTATGCAGTGCGGCATGTGCGAGGCCCACGTAAACGACGCCATCCGCCGGGCTTTTCCGGGAATTAAAAAGGTGGAATCGTCCCACGCGAAAAAGCAGACGGTTGTCATCGCCAAAGAGCCTATTGACGAGCAAAAGCTCCAAGACGCCGTCAACCGCACCGGGTACTCTGCCCTGAAAATAACAAGCGAGCCCTATGAGAAAAAAGGGCTGTTCTCCCGAAAATAGCAAAAACGGTACCTGAAGCATCGCCCGCCGCAGGATAAACCTGCGGCGGGCGATGCTTTTTACAACCTGAGCCCTTTGATATCCTTGATCCGGGATAAAATGATGTTGCAGCTGCAGCTGACCACGCCGGGCAGCGGGTCGATTACCTCCCGGATCAGCTTTTCCATCTCCTCGCTGGAGGCGGCCACCCCGTGGACATGAAGCTTGTTCCTGCCGGTTACCCGATAAATTTGGGTGACCGTTTCGTTTTTCGATAACGCTTCGGTGACCTCAGAAAAGCTCTCCGGCAAAGTCTCGATCTCAAAATAACAGGACACCGCGCCGCTGATCTTCTGGGGATTGATAATGGTGGTGTATTCCTCGATCACGCCACGCTGCTCCAAGGATTGGACGCGGGCTTTCACCGCCACCCGGGATATCCCGATCTTTTTCCCGATATCCGAATAAGACATGCGGGCGTTTTCAATGAGCAGCCGCACAATCTTTTGATCCAGTTCATCCAGCCCGTCCAAAAACATAAAAAACCTCTTCCTTTCTTGCAGTCCCTTCCGCTAAAGGTACCGCCACCAACGTCATTAATAAAACCAGTATACCGGAAACAGAACAAAAAGGCAATCAACAGATTGACGAACAGATATTTTTTTAATATAATAGTTACATATCGTAATTTTTATATTTCGTTTAGAAAGTGTGGAACTGCATGAAAGGAGATTTAACGAAAGGATCGGTCATGGGGTCGATGTTTCGTTTTGCCCTCCCCATGATTTTGGGGAACCTGTTGCAGCAAGGCTATAATGTGGCCGACACCCTGATTGTCGGCCAATTTTTAGGAGCGAATGCCCTGGCGGCCGTGGGCAGCTCGTTTACACTGATGACCTTTTTGACTTCGATTTTGCTGGGGCTTTGCATGGGAAGCGGCGTGGTGTTTTCCATCCGGTTCGGCCAGCGGGACGAACAAGGGCTGAAAGAGGGCATGTGCGCCTCGTTTTTACTGATCGCGGCGCTGACAATTTTGCTCAATGTGCTGGCCTTTGTGTTCACCGATGAAATTTTGTGGTTTCTCAGGGTGCCCTCGGAGGTATGGGCGTTAATGAAGGAATACCTCACGGTGATCTTCTGCGGGATCGCCGCCACCTTTTTGTATAACTACTTTGCCTCGCTGCTGCGGGCGGTGGGAAACTCGGTGGTGCCGCTTGTGTTTTTGGCGGTTTCCGCTTTGCTCAACATTGTGTTGGACCTGTGGTTTGTACTGGGGCTTCACCGGGGCGTCGCCGGAGCGGCCGAGGCCACGGTGATTTCCCAATATGTGTCCGGCATCGGGCTTGCTATATATACCTGGGCGCGGTTTCCCGGCCTGCGGATCGGCCGGGAACACTGCCGTATCCGCTTAGCCTGCATCAAGGAGATCGGCAGCTTTTCGATTTTGACCTGTGTACAGCAGTCGGTTATGAATCTGGGGATTTTAATGGTGCAGGGGCTTGTCAACAGCTTTGGCTCCTCGGTGATGGCGGCCTTTGCGGCGGCTGTTAAAATCGACGCCTTTGCCTATATGCCCGTACAGGATTTCGGCAACGCCTTTTCCACTTTTATCGCCCAGAACTACGGCGCCAAAAAAGAAGAGCGCATCCGGGCCGGCATCAAAGGGGCCTTTTGGGCGGCACTTATCTTCTGCGTCATCATCTCGGCAGGGGTGTGGCTGCTGGCCCGGCCGCTGATGCTGTTGTTTGTGGACGCCGGCGAAACCGCGATTATCGCGGAGGGGATCCGGTATCTTCATATCGAAGGGACGTTTTACTGCGGCATCGGGTTTTTGTTTTTGTTCTACGGGCTGTACCGGGCGCTGGGTAAGCCGGGGATGTCGGTTATCCTTACGGTTATCTCTCTGGGCACCCGGGTGGCGCTGGCGTATCTTTTGTCCGCCGTTCCCGCTTTCGGAGTGGCTGGGATCTGGTGGTCGGTTCCCATCGGCTGGTTTTTGGCGGACGCCGCCGGACTTTTGTATTATCTTGCCCGCAAAGACAAGCTGCTGCAATCCTCCCCTTCCCGCCTGGGGGAATAGGGGATTTTACCCCCCTTTTCAATCACACTGCTTCTATTTGAAAGAAGGCGCGCAGTTCTTTTCCCAGTTCGACAGGATTGTCTGTATTCACTTCATGTCCCGCATGGGGGATCACCTTGTACTGGGCGTTTGGGATCTGCGTTTTCAGCTGAAGCGAAGCAGGCTCGTTAGCTTTATCCTTTTCCCCGCACATAACAACCACCCGGCAGCTGATTTTTGGCAGCTCCTGAGAAAAATCAAGGTCCATCATCGACTTGGAAAGCTCGATAACGTCCGCTTTCTGAAACCCCATCTTGTGAAAAGCGGAGTTTGGCATTATCCGAAAAATCAAGTTTTGAAATTTTAGCAGCTTTTTAGGCATCGAAACTTGTGTGCCGATCAGCGCCAGAGAATTTAATTTATCACTGTGCCTGATCCCATACTGTAAGGCAAGGGTGCCGCCCAGCGAAAGCCCACATAGATTCAAGGGCTCGTTAAACGGTTCGCAATACGCCTCCAGCGCTTGATAGAGGTTAGCATAACACGGCTCTTTACCCCGAAGCCAATCAGAAAGATCGGGGCATAGGATATCAGCATGATTCCCCATCACCTGAACGGTATGTTCCCAGCTGGACGGCGTTTGTCCCAGGCCGTGGAGCAGGATATGTTTCATGGTATGTTCTCCCTTTCTAAAAAAGCTGCCTTTTTCGGTCGTTTAGGAAAGCTCAAAAAAAGACTCCTAAGCCTTCCGGTTTAAAAAACTGGAAAGCTTAGGAGTTTTCTGTTAGTCGGGCATATGCTCCGGCGGCGAGGAGGCCGCGTCCTTGTTTAAGGTCATCTCCTGCCACTGCTGGCGGGTCATCAACACCTGACGGGGCTTGCTGCCCTCAAAGGGGCCGACGATTCCTTTTTCCTCCATCTGGTCGATGAGCCTGGCGGCCCGGGCATAGCCAAGCTTTAACCGCCGCTGCAAAAAGCTGGTGGAAGCCTGTCCGGCTTCGATCACACATTCAATCGCCGCGGGCAGCATATCGTCCTCATCCTCAAAGCCGCCTCCGGAGTCCTTTTCCTTGGGATCCTTGGCCGCCTGCTTTTCGATCTCCTCCAAAATCTTCTCATCGTATTCTACGTTGGCTTTGTTTTTCACAAAGTCCACCACCTGCTCCACCTCTTTGTCCGAGACAAAGCAGCCCTGGATACGGGTGGGCTTGGGAGACCCCACCGGGGAAAACAGCATGTCTCCCCTTCCCAGCAGCTTTTCCGCACCGCTGCCGTCCAGAATCGTGCGGGAGTCCACCTGGGAGGAAACGGCAAAGGCGATCCGGCTGGGGATATTCGCCTTGATAACGCCGGTGATAACGTCCACCGAGGGACGCTGGGTGGCGATCACCAGGTGCATCCCCGCCGCCCGGGCCATCTGGGCCAGACGGCAGATGGCGTCCTCCACCTCGTTGGGGGCGGCCATCATCAGGTCCGCCAGCTCGTCGATGATAATCACGATCTGGGGCATGGGCTGCATTTCCTCATGCTCCGCCGCCATCTGGTTAAAGCCCTTTAAATCCCGCACGCCGTTGTCTGCAAACATCTTGTAGCGCTTGAGCATCTCGGTCACCGCCCAGCCCAGGGCCCCCGCCGCCTTCCGGGGATCGGTGACCACCGGGATCAGCAGGTGGGGAATCCCGTTGTAGATCCCCAGCTCCACCACCTTGGGGTCGATCATCAAAAACTTTACCTCGTCGGGGGAGGATTTATACAGCAGACTGATAATAAACGAGTTAATGCACACGGATTTACCGCTGCCGGTGGAGCCGGCAATCAGGATATGAGGCATTTTTGATAAATCCGCCACCCGGGCAGTGCCGGAAATATCCCGTCCTAACGCCACCGTCAGCTTGCTGGCGGCTTTTTCAAACTCGTTTGATTCCACGATCTCCCGGATGGAAACCGTTTCCACCACCTGATTGGGGACCTCGATTCCCACAGCGGGCTTGCCGGGAATCGGCGCCTCGATACGCACTCCTGCCGCCGCCAGATTTAAGGCGATATCGTCCGCCAAGCCGGTGATCCTGCTGATCTTGACCCCGGCGGAGGGCTGCAATTCATACCGGGTTACCGTAGGCCCCCGGCTGATGTTGATAATCCGTGTTTGCACGCCAAAGCTTTTTAAGGTGTCCACCAGCTTGTCGGCATTGGCCTTTAACTCCCCGCTCACGTCCTTGTTGGAGGCTTTCGCCAGCTTTAAAAGGCTCACCGGCGGGAAGGTATAATGAGTGGCCGCCGGATTATCCGCATAAAGCTTTGTCTGGTTGTTGATATCGGTGATGAGCTGGTTATGCTCCTCCTTATCCATAGGCGAAGGAGCGGGCCTTTCTTTCTCCTTCTCCTTTTCCTCCCCCACTGCTTTCTGTACCAGCTCATCAATAGGCGGGCCGCTTTTTTCCGGTTTCTCCGGCTTTGGCTCGATATACAGGTCGGCGGCCTGTTCCTTTAGCTGCTGCTTTTCCTGTTTTGTGGCAGCTCTTTCCGGCTCATCCTCATCGTCCAGCGGGATGTCGATAGAAAAACGCGGGGAAGAAACAGGATGGGACGGCAATGGCCCCAAATCCACATCAATGTCAAACCGGGCCTGCTGATGGGCCTGTTTTTCCTCCACCTTGCGGGCGTAGTTTTCCGAAACCTTTTTAGCAGGCTTTGTTAAGGTGCGGAACAAGCCGATCAGGGTTCCCCCGGTGAGCAGCATAATAAACAAAAAGATCAGCAAAATCAGAATGATCGCCGCGCCCGTCCGGCCGCAGGCCACCAGCAGCGGCCAGCCCAGCAAAGCGCTGGCTGCGCCTCCGCCGTGGAGATTGATCCCTTCGTTATAAAGGCCGGTAAGCTTATCAAAAAAGCTGTTACCGGGCACTTCTCCCACCGCCAGAACCTGGATGGCGCCGCAGATTAAAATCACCAGCACTCCCGTCTGCCACAGCTTGTGCTTAATGGAACCAATCGACCGGTCCAGAGTGTACATAATCGCGATATAGATAAGGATCAGCGGCAAAACAAAGGCGGGTGCGCCGAACAAGCCGTACATGGTCTCGTGCATAAAAAGCCAGACGTTTTGTCCGGGAATCAGCGCCACACACAGCAAAAAAATGCCGGCCACAAACAATATAATCGCCCAAAGCTGGCGTTTCCCTTTTTCCTTTTCCTCGGCTTTCTGCGCCGCATAAGAGGAAGCGGCCGGCTTTTTAGAGGCAGTTTTTTTGCTTTCGGCTGACTTGCTGGCCGCCGGTTTTTTGGCAGTGGCTTTTTTTCCTTTTGCCGCGGGCATCCTTTTCACTCCATCATTTAAACGTTTTAGCAGGAATCCCGAACACCAGATAGTAAAACAACCGTCAAAGTCTGCTTTGACGGTTGGTCCCAGACTGTCGAAAAAATAAGACAGGCATTAAAATCATCAAAACCGGCGACATGCGCGTCGGTTTTGATAAACAGCAAATCCCGTAAATGCGGGATTTGCTTTGGGGAATATTAGAAGGGGGGCAAAGCCCCTCTTCTAAAGCTTGTCGACTTTATCGACAAGCTCAAACAACCGTCAAAGTCTGCTTTGACGGTTGTCCGATAGGCAGGATTCCTACCCAATTATTGTAAACGTTTTTCCCAGCTTTGTCAATCAGTCTTCCCGGTCGGTTACTGTAAAAAGCTGCCGATATAAGCGGCGATGTTCCGGCCGGTGATATGCTCTATAATTCCCATAATAATCGTAAGGACGCCAAGGATTCCCGTATACCAGTAGAAAATCTTGAACTTATCCGATTTAATAAGCCACTGCACCATTTTAATAGACAAAAAGCCCACCACGGCGGCGACGACAAATCCGATCACAATGGGCATGATACCGATCGCTTCAATATCCCCCGGGGCAACGTCTTTAATTTCGAACACAGCGCCACCTATAATCGCGGGAATCCCCAGAAGAAAGGAAAACTGCACGGCGGTTTCCCGGTTCACGCCGGAGATCATCGCGCCGGAAATGGTGGAACCTGACCGGGACACGCCGGGCAGCAGGGCGACGCCCTGAAAAGTACCCACTAACAGAGAATCCCGCACCCGGATCTCCCCCATCGTTTTGTTGCCCTGAACCACATGGTCGGCAATAAACAGCATGCCGGCGGTGACTAAAAAGCACACGCCCTCCACCAGAATATCCCCATCCCCCGCAAGGCCGGTAAAGAATTCGTTAAAGGGATAAAATATAAGCAAAGGCAGCAGGGCAATAATCAGCATGAAGATCATATTCCGCTCAGGAGAACGGTTTTTAAAAGAAAACTTTCCGGTGAAAATATCCCGGAAGATATAGCCCACTTCTTTTAACAAAGCCCAGATCAGCTTATAAAAAGCGCCGACAACCGCCACTAATGTCCCCACGTGGAGGATAATCATAAATAAAACGGCGCTGTCTCCATGGATACCGAACAAATGCTGCACCAGCGACAGGTGCCCGGAACTGGAGATAGGCAGAAATTCCGACAGTCCCTGTACGACCGCCTGCACAATAGATTCCAAAATAGACAAGATAGAGGTCTCCTCTCCTATGTAATATAATGAGCAAAGCCTGTTGGCTTTAGCCAAAAGGCTTTGCTCAACAGTTTGATCCTAAAGGAAGGGTTCAGCGGGTAATCTCAAAGGAAGCTACTCCTGAAAATAGCTTCCCGGTTCGTACCGGGGATTCAGGTAATCCTTTAAATCGGTGGAAAACAAACTGCAAACCCGGCATCCCTTTTCATCCCGCACTGTTTGCACCACGCCGTGACTGATGGAGTGAAGCTCTGTCTTAGTGGATTCCTGGGGTTTTAAAAAAACCTCGTTGATATCTATAATTGTATGCAGGATCATGGCTTTTCACCCTCTTTTTTTGAGGTTCTTTTTGTTTTGGGGGCCGTTTTCCTCCCGGACTTGGGGGAAGATTTTTTGAAAGGCTTTTCTGATGATGTTTCTTTTGGCTCCTCTTCGGTCCTTTGGGCGGCATCTTGTTCAATCAGCCCATACAGGCAGTTAATGACGTCGGACAATCCGCCCAGCTCGTCGATCAGACCTTCTTTCACCGCCTGCTCCCCGTCCAAGACGGTACCCACATCCATCATCAGCTCCCCGGTGGTCATCATCAGTTCCCGAAAGCGCTCCGGCGTGATACGGCTGTTTTTGGTGACAAAGCCAACGATGCGCTCCTGCATCTTATCAAAATAGGAAAGGGTCTGGGGAACGCCCAGCACTAAGCCATTCATCCGCACCGGATGGATGGTCATGGTGGCGGAGGGCACAATAAACGAACGCTTGGCGGAAACCGCCAGCGGCACGCCGATGGAATGGCCTCCCCCCAGCACCAGGGACACGGTTGGTTTTTTCATCCCCGCCACAAGCTCCGCGATGGCAAGGCCCGCTTCCACATCGCCGCCCACCGTGTTGAGCATAATGACGAGTCCTTCAATATCGGGATCCTGCTCAATGGCCACCAGCTGGGGCATAATATGCTCGTATTTGGTGGTTTTATTCTGGGGCGGCAGGATATAATGCCCCTCGATCTGACCGATGATGGTCAGGCAGTGAATCAGATGCTTTCCTCTGGTCGTGACCGATCCCGACTGGATGATCTGGTTTTGGGTTTCTTCCTGTTCCAGGGAGACGCAGCCGTCCTCCTGCTGATCGCCTTTGTCACCCTCCTCCATCGGTTTTCCATGATGGATAAAAGTATCGTTTTCCATAATCTTTTCCGCCTGCTCCTTATTTTTTAGTAGTGTTGACAAACCGGCGGAAATTATACGGCATATCTCCATGTTTTGGAAAATCCTTCCTCATTATACTGGCTCTACTTTTATCCGTCAACTAAAATAAGTCTTAAATATTTCTTACCTCTTTGAAAACTACAACGCCCGATTTTTAAAGATTCGGATATGGACATTTCCTTCAACAAAAAGGAGTTTTTCCCGAAAAAAGTTTATCGCGAAATCCATGACAAAAACGGGCATACTACTAAAATCGGCTCTCACGATACTCCCGGCTTTCAAACTTGACAAAACACCCTTTGTGGTGTATGATAAATTAAATCATATAAGAATAATAGGAATAACAAAGAAAGGTGCGGATGACGATCATGAATATTAAAACTTCCTTGCCTGAGCTAATTGGCAACACTCCCCTTTTACAGCTTACTAATTTTCAAAACAAGCATCAGTTAAAAGGCAATTTAATCGCCAAGCTGGAATACTTTAACCCCTTAGGCTCGGTAAAAGACCGGGTTGGATACGCCATGATTTCCCAGGCGGAAAAGGATGGAAAAATAAACAAAGATACCCTGATTATTGAACCCACCAGCGGCAACACCGGCATCGGCCTTGCGTTTGTGGCCGCTTCCCGGGGATACCGCCTGATTTTGACCATGCCGGAAACCATGAGCGCTGAGCGCCGCAATCTTCTGAAAGCCCTGGGGGCAGAGATTGTATTGACTGAAGGAGCCAAAGGCATGAGCGGCGCCATCCAAAAAGCCGAGGAACTGGCAAAACAGCATCCCAACTCCTTTATTCCTCAGCAGTTTGAAAATCCCGCCAACCCCGAAGCTCACCGCCAGACCACCGGCCCTGAAATCCTGCGGGATACCGACGGTAAAGTAGATTATTTTGTCAGCGGCGTGGGTACCGGCGGCACTCTAAGCGGTGTGGGCAGCTTTTTGAAAGAAAACATCCCCGGGGTAAAGGTGATCGCCGTGGAGCCCTCGGACAGCGCGGTAATCTCCGGCGAGGCTCCCGGCCCCCACAAGCTCCAGGGGATCGGCGCGGGCTTTATCCCCAAAACCCTGGACACCTCCCTGATCGATGAAATCTATAAAATCACCAGCGAAGAGGCCTTTTCCGCTACCCGGGAGGTGGCGAAAACCGATGGCCTGTTAATAGGCATCTCCTCCGGCGCAGCCTTGGCGGCAGCTACAAAGGTCGCATCCAAAGAAGAAAATGCTGGCAAAAATATCGTCGTCCTGCTGCCAGACACCGGAGAACGCTACCTGTCCACCAACCTGTTTTCCGAGGAATCTTAATGGAAAAAATATCGTTTGAGTAAAACAAAAAGCTTGCAACCTTCAGCTAATAGGTTGCAAGCTTTTTCACTTTACATTATACAGTTACCTCTATCACATCAAGGCGGGCGGTGCGCTGTTTTAAAGCGTCTCAAGGGATCAAGCTTCCCTTGTAAAGCAAAAGCACTTGTAGCCTATTGTTCGGACTGCAAGTGCTTTTTTATACTAATAAAACACTAAATAGGCCTAGGAGAGCTTTTGCACCGCCTGGCGGAGTTCCTCCACCCGGTCGGTTTTCTCCCAGTTAACGCCCAGATCCTCCCGGCCCATATGGCCGTAAGCGGCGAGCTTACGGTAAATGGGTTTTCTGAGATCCAGGGTTTTAATCAGGGCGTCCGGCCTCAGGTCGAACACCTGGTTTACCGCTTTAGCAAGGATCTCATCCGATACGCTCCCTGTGCCGAAGGTATCCACGGTAACCGATACCGGCTTGGCCACGCCGATGGCGTAAGCAAGCTCAATCTCACACCGGCGGGCAAGTCCGGCGGCGCCGATATTTTTCGCTACATAACGGGCGGCATACGGGGCGGAGCGGGCCACATTGGTGGGGTCTTTCCCCGGGCAGG
>CALXBH010000072.1 GCA_944386475.1 uncultured Clostridia bacterium
TCCTGCGACGAGACGGCGGCCGCCGTGGTTAAGGATGGCCGGGAGCTGATCAGCTCGGTGGTCGCCTCCCAGATCGAGGAGCATAAAAAATACGGCGGCGTGGTGCCGGAGATCGCCTCCCGCCGCCACTGCGAGGACATCGTCCCCGTCACTCAGGAGGCGTTGGAAAAGGCCGGGCTGACCTTGGAGGAGATCGACGGGATCGCCGTCACCTACGCTCCGGGGTTAATCGGGGCGCTGCTGGTGGGGGTAAACTTCGCTAAAGGCTTATCGTTAGCGGCAAATAAACCTTTGATCCCCGTTCACCACATCCGCGCCCACATCGCCGCCAACTATCTGGCCCACCCGGAGCTAAAGCCGCCTTTTCTGTGCTTAGTGGCCTCCGGCGGGCACAGCCACATTATCGAAGTGGCCGATTACACCCGGTTTCACATCATCAGCCGCACCCGGGACGACGCGGCGGGGGAAGCCTTTGACAAGGCGGCCCGCTGCTTGGGCTTCCCCTATCCCGGCGGCGTACATATGGACGAGGCGGCCGGGCGGGGGAATCCAAAGGCCTTTAAGCTCCCCGTCCCCCATGTGGAGGGACACCCCTATGACCTGAGCTTTTCGGGACTGAAAACCGCCGTCATCAACCTGGTGCACAACGCGGAGCAAAAGGGAGAGCCTTTAAACCGGGACGACGTGGCCGCCAGCTTTCAGAAAACGGTGTGCGACAGCCTGTGCAGCCGCCTGATCGCCGCCGCCAAGGAATACGGCTATCAAAAAATCGTCATCGCCGGCGGCGTATCCGCCAACTCCGGCCTGCGCGCCCGGCTGGCCGCCGACTGCCGGATTAACGGCTTTGAGCTTTTTATGCCGCCCCTTTCCCTGTGCGGGGACAACGCCGCCATGGTGGGAAGCCAGGGCTATTACGAATGGAAAGCCGGCGTGCAGGCCGACATGTCCTTAAACGCGGTGGCATCCCTGCCGGTAGACAGCGGGTACGCAGTTCCAGACAGGCCCGCGGCTCCCGATGGGTACACCGTTCCCAATGGGTATGTAATGCCCATGGATCTGTAATCTCCACGGAGATTTGACAAGCCCCGGCGGCAATGGTAAGATAAAGTGGAATATGGCATTTTTAAAAATTTCAGATAAAGGAAGGAAGTAAAACATGGCTGACGGCAAGGTTCGCACCCGGTTCGCCCCCAGCCCTACCGGCTATATGCATGTGGGCAACTTACGGACGGCTCTGTACGCCTATCTTTTGGCGAAGAAAAACAACGGACAGTTTATCCTGCGCATCGAGGACACCGACCGGGAACGGTATGTGGAGGGCGCGGTGGACATCATCTACAACACCCTGCGGCAGACGGGGCTTGTGTGGGACGAGGGCCCGGACATCGGCGGCCCGGTCGGCCCCTATATCCAGAGCGAGCGCATGAGCATGTTTAAGGACTATGCTTTGCAGCTGGTGGAAAAAGGCGCCGCTTATTACTGCTTCTGCGACAAAGACCGGCTGGAGGAACTGAAAAAAATCCAGCACGCCTCCGGCATGGCTCCGAAATACGACGGCCACTGCCGCCATTTAAGCAAAGAGGAAATCGAGGAAAAGCTGGCGGCCGGGGTGCCTTATGTCATCCGTCAGGCCATGCCCACCGAGGGACAGACCACCTTCCACGACGAGGTGTTCGGGGACATCACGGTGGACAACTCGGTATTAGACGATCAGATCCTCATCAAAGCGGACGGGATGCCCACCTATAACTTTGCCAACGTGGTGGACGACCATCTGATGGGCATCACCCATGTCATCCGGGGCAACGAATACCTGTCCTCCACCCCCAAATACAACCTTTTGTACGAGGCTTTCGGCTGGGAGATCCCGGTGTATATCCACTGCTCCCCGGTGATGAAAAACGCCACCGAAAAGCTCTCCAAGCGAAACGGGGACGCCTCCTTTGAAGACCTGATCGCCAAGGGCTATCTCACCGAGGCGGTGGTCAACTATATCGCCCTGCTGGGCTGGGCCCCCAAGGGAGAACGGGAGATCTTCACCCTGCCCGAGCTGGTGCAGGAGTTTGACGTTTCGGGCATCTCCAAATCCCCAGCAATTTTCGACACGGCGAAACTAAAGGCCATCAACGGCGAGTATATCCGCCGGATGAGCTTGGAGGATTTCTGCGAGCACGCTATGCCCTATATCAAAGAGGGCTGCAAGCGGGAGGATATCGACTTTACCGAGCTTGCCAAGGTGCTTCAAACCAGAACCGAGCTGTTTACCGATATTCCCGAGCAGATCGACTTTATCGACGCGCTCCCGGATTATGACACCGCTTTGTACTGCCACAAAAAGATGAAGACCAACGAGGAAAACTCTCTGGAGTCGTTAAAAGAGGTGCTCCCGGTGCTGGAGGCGCTGGACGCCTGGAACGAGGAGAGCATCCACGACGCTTTGTTCGCGCTGATCGAGCGGCTGGGCGTGAAAAACGGCCTGATCCTGTGGCCGGTGCGGGTGGCGGTTTCAGGCAAACAGTTTACCCCCGGCGGCGGCATCGAGCTGTGCGTGATTCTGGGCAAAGAGGAATCCATCGCCCGTATTAAAAAGGGCATCGAGAAATTAAGCGCCCGCTAAAAACAGCAAACAAAAAACACTTGCGGCCTTTACAGTGCGGCCTGCAAGTGTTTTTTTGCAGGCCGCGCGCACCAATATCATCATAGCAGGGAGTCACCCTTTTTCCCTTGTAAAAGGTCGCAAGCTATGTTATCCTGAAGGTGGAAGCTCCCGCATGCCGCCTGCCGCCGGGAGACAAAGGGTATAAAACACACGAAGAAAAATAAAGGGGAGCATGGATGATGAAAAAGTTCTGGAGTCTGCTTTTTTGTCTCACAATCTGTCTTGCTTTGTCCGCCTGCAAATCCCAGGGCGTTTCGGACAGCGCTTCTGTTGCAGCAGCCGCTTCTTTCACCTTCAGTCAGGAGGAAGTCCAGCAGGCTGTCAGTTGCGTCAAAGAGGAATTCACACAGTTTTCCGGCTGCGAACTGACAAATCTCTGGTACGATGAGGAGGATGTTTCCTTTTACCGGGACCGGTATGTAGCGGACAAGGAGATCGACCCCGAAAACGTGCTGATACTGCTGTCCGATTTTAAGGTGCTTAAAGACAGCGGCGACGGCGTTTTCACCGCCGGGACGGTTTATCGCGACTGGCAATGGATTTTAACCCGGGAAAATGAAAAAGAGCCCTGGCAGGTGTCCGACTGGGGATATTGACAGCTCAGCCGGATCGGTACCGGTTCCCGGTTTTCCGGAGCATTCCGCAAACAACGGGCAAAACAACATAACGGCAGCGGCTGGATTTGCTGGGTTTTCTAATTTCACGGACAAACCGCAAAACGGCCGTTTTTCTTTTCCTGAAACGGGTTTTGCGGACAAACGTCAGAAATAGATTTGCACCAAGGAGAAATTTATGGTACACTTATATAGAATTTAATCTGCTTTACAAAAGGGGAAGGGTTTTTATGTGGCCTATTATCATCCATGTGGCCGTTGTGCTCATCATCACTGCGTTTTTTGTTATCAGCTATATCCGCCAGCGGTATTTATACCAGCTTTTATTCGCCATCTGGGCGCCTACCACGCTGCTGCGCTATCTCAGCAACAACCGGATCTATCTGATCGTCTTGGGAATCGTCCAGGTCTTTATGTTTATCCTGGTGATCGTTTCGCTGTTCCGCAGCCGTAATGAGCTGGATGGCAAGGACGAGTCCGATCAACCGGCCGCGGATTCTGCTCCTTTGCCGGAGGATTCTTCCGAAGAAGCGGCTTTGGAAGACGAAACCTCGGACACCGGCGAAATCCGCTGGAACCAAGAACAGGAATAATGCGGCTGCAAGCCTGCCGGAAGATATTTCTCCCCGGCGGGCTTTTGTCCTTTTGGGGAGGAATATCATGAAAATTGTCATCTTGGACGGCTTTGCCTTTCAGGAACCGGGGCTTACTTTTGACGGCCTGCGCAGTATGGGGGAGGTCACTTTTTACCCCCGCACCCCGAAAGAGGAGATCGTCTCCCGGATTGGGGACGCCCAGGTGGTGTTTACCAACAAGTGCATCATCGACCAGGCGGTGATTGACGCCTGCCCTTCCATCCGCTATATCGGCGTGTTCGCCACCGGCTACAACACGGTGGACGTCGCCTATGCGGCCAAAAAGGGGATCCCGGTGTGCAATGTGCCCGACTATTCCACCGACGCGGTGGCCCAGCACGTCTTTGCGCTGATTTTACACTTTTATAACCGGGTCTCTCCTCACGACCGGTCGGTTCATGAGGGGGACTGGTGCCGCTGTCCCGACTTTTTTTACAGCGTGGCCCCTTTGCTGGAACTGAAAGACAAAACCCTCGGCATTATCGGGTTCGGCCACATTGGGAAAAAGGTCGCCCAGATTGGGAAGGCTTTTTCCATGAAGGTGCTTGTAAACACCCGCACTCCCGCTCCGGAATACGAAGACGATGCCCTGCGCTTTGTGCCGCTAACAAAACTGTACCGGGAAAGCGATATTATCTCCCTTCACTGCCCGCTGACTGAAAAAACCGAAGGGCTTATAAACCGGGAGGTCTTTTCCCAGATGAAATCCGGGGCGCTGCTCATTAACGCCGCCCGGGGCCCCATTGTGGACGAAGCCGCCCTGGCCCAGGCGTTAAACAGCGGAAAGCTTATGGGCGCCGGGGTGGACGTTGTCTCCAAAGAACCCATGCAGCCGGATAATCCGCTGCTTTCGGCTAAAAACTGCGTCATCACCCCCCATATCGCCTGGGCGCCTTTGCAGACCAGGCAGCGGCTGATCGGGATCGCCGCCGAAAATCTGCGGCAATTTTTAAACGGCACGCCGGTTAACCGGGTCAACTGACCCCCGGCGGGAGAAAGAGAGGGTTTATCCGTGATCCAAATCGAAAACCTCCGAAAAACTTACAGCGGCCGACCTGTCCTCAACGGCCTGACCATGGACGTGAAAGACGGGGAGGTCTATGGGCTGATCGGCCGCAACGGCGCGGGAAAGTCCACCACCATGAACATTTTGTGCGGCCTGTTAAAACGGGATGGGGGCACCGTGCTTATTAACGGGAAAGACCCCGCCGGAGGGGAGCAGGTCCCGGTGGGATATCTGCCGGAATCCCCCGCGCTGTATGAATACATGACCGGCTATGAATATCTGTCCTACATCGCGGCGTCAGCCGGCTACACCGGCGACCTGAAAAAACGCACCGGTGAGCTTTTGGAACTGGTAGACCTCACCGGCGCGGCTGGTCAGAGGATCAAGGGGTATTCCCGGGGCATGAAGCAGCGCATCGGTATGGCCGCCGCTTTGTACAGCGGCCACAACCTGGTGGTGCTGGACGAACCCACCTCCGCCTTGGATCCCCAGGGCCGGGCCGAGATCATGGAGATCATCCTCCGCCTGCGCCAGATGGGCAAAACCGTTTTGCTTTCCACCCATATCTTGTCGGATGTGGAACGGGTGGCCGACCGGGTAGGGATTTTAAACGGCGGCCTCATCCAGGAGCAGGACAGCATCGGAAACCTGCTCAAACGGTACGCCGATCCTATTATCAGCTTTGAAGCGGCCTGCGACCAGCCGGGCCTTTGCGAGAAATTAAAAAAGCTCCCCTTCTGCCAAAACGTCTCCCAAAACGGGCCGTATTACTTTGTGTGGTATACCGGCGATCAAAACGACGCCAACCGCGCCCTGTTTCAGTTTTTAAATGAAAAACACATTCTGGTCAACCGCTATCAGCTGCACATGGCCACCTTGGAACAGGTGTATCTAAAAATTATCGGCCAGAGGTAGTTTTCCACTTATTAACCGTTTGATTGTGGAAAACCGACTAATAAATGGGAGGGTAATCGCCGCTATGAAGCAACTGAAAGCCGGAATCAAAAAGGATTCCATCGAGCTTTTTAAAACCTATCGAATCTATATTTTTGCCCTTGGCTTTTTTCTGTTCGCCGTGTTAGACCCGCTGATGATGTTTCTGCTCCCCAGAATGATGGAAGCGCTGGGGCTCAATCTTTCCATCTTCGAGCTGGCAGCCAGGCTGCAGTCCATGGCGCTGTCCTCCTACGCGGGGGACTGCACCCAGACCGGGATGCTGGCGATGCTGCTGGCCATGCTGTCGGCGGCGGGCGGGGATCAGAAAAAACAAAGCTGTGTGATCCCCTTATGCGCCGGGATGAAGCGGGAAACCTATATTTACTCAAAATTTATCGTCTATCCCGTCACCGCGGGCGCCTGCGGGTTTTTCGGGTATTGGCTCGCCTATCTTGTCTCCTTTTTCCTGTTTGAGGTAAAGGTTCCTTTGGGAGAGGCCGCTATGCTCGCTTTAGCCCTGGCCGCGTTTTCCATTTTCGTCTGTTCGGTGATGCTGTTTCTCGGCTGCTCCACCGGCAAGGCGGGGATTTCCGCCGTCATCTTGTTTTTTGCCCTGACGATTGTCGGGTCGGTGCTGACAATGCTGGAGCGCAATCAATACAATCCCCTGGCGCTGCAAAGTATTTTGACCGGCGTGTCATCCCCCATTGATCTGCCCAATTATCTCACCGGACTGTTGACGGCACTGATCCTGTGGCCGCTTCTGGCCCTTGCCGCCGCCCAGATCTTTAAACGCAAAAAAATCATCTGATTTTCAGGAGGTTATCAATATGGTTATTTCCCCAAAAGTAAGAGGTTTTATCTGCACCACCGCCCATCCGGACGGCTGCCGGGAGCATGTGCGCCGTCAGATCGGCTACGTTAAGCAAAAGGGCGCGTTTGAAAGCCCTAAAAAAGTGCTGGTAGTGGGCTGTTCTTCCGGCTTTGGCCTTGCCACCCGGATTGCCGCGGCCTTCGGCGGCGGCGCGGCCACACTGGGGGTTATGTTTGAAAAGCCCGCCAGCGAAAAACGCACCGCCACCGCCGGCTACTACAACACCGCCGCCTTTGAGGCGGAAGCCGCCGAAGCGGGCTTATATGCCAAGACCATCAACGGCGACGCCTTTTCCCCCGCCGTAAAAGAGGAGGCCATCCGCCTGATTAAAGAGGATTTGGGCCAGGTGGACATGGTGGTGTATTCCCTGGCGGCGCCCCGGCGCACCATGCCGGACGGCACAGTGTACACCTCGGTGCTCAAAACGGTGGGAGAGCCTTTTACCAACAAAAACCTGGATCTGCGCACTGGAGAGATCACCCAGGTGACGATTCCCCCTGCTGCCCCGGAGGAAGTGGAAGCTACCGTGAAGGTCATGGGCGGCGAGGACTGGATGGACTGGATGACCGCTTTAAGCGCCGCAGGCGTGCTGGCAAAAGGGGCGGTCACGGTGGCCTATTCCTACATCGGGCCCAGCCTTACCTATCCTATCTACTACCAGGGCAGCATCGGCATGGCGAAAAACCACCTGTTTAAAACCTCCCAGGAGATCACCAAGCAGTTTGCCGACGACGGGATTAAGGCGTATATCTCGGTAAACAAGGCCTTAGTCACCCAATCCAGCGCCGCCATCCCCATTGTGCCGCTGTATATTTCCATCCTCTATAAGGTCATGAAGGAAAAAGGCCTGCACGAGGGCTGCATCGAGCAGATGGACCGTCTGTTCCGGGAAAAACTCTCCGGTTCCCCTGTGGTGGACGAGGAAGGCCGCATCCGGCTGGATGACTACGAGCTGCGGGAAGACGTCCAGGCGGCGGTTATGGAAGCCTGGGACAACATCTCCTCGGAAAATATCGCCCAGTACACCGATCTGGAAGGCTATTGGGAGGACTTTTACCGTATCTTCGGCTTTAAGTTCGACAACGTGGACTACACCCGGGATATCCCCCTGGTGTAAGGGTAGCTCCTCATGTTTTCCCCCCTTATTTCGGGCCGGATTAAAATCCGGGAATTCTGCCGGAAGGATAACCAGGCGGTGTTAGCGGCCTGCCAGACAAGCCCTGCTATCGACACCATGCACAGCCATCAGTTAAAAAACCTCGGCGCTGTCAACCGGTATCTAGGCTGCCTGATCCGGGAATACGGCTATGGCCGCTACCGCACCCTGGCGGTGGCCGACAAAGAAACCGACGGGCTTTTGGGGATGATCTCCCTGGAAACCCATCCATCTTTCCCCCGGGGAGAGCTGGGGTACTGGGTCATCCCCTCCCATCAGGGAGAAGGGATCGCCACCCAGGCAGTGAAGGCCATGATCCGGTACGGCATGGAGCAAAAAAAGCTTTTGCGCATCCAAGCCATTCATCTGCCGGACAATCCCGCCTCAGGGCGGGTGCTGCAAAAAGCGGGGATGACCTATGAGGGTACCCTGCGCCGCTATTTAATGATAGACGGAAAACCGGCGGACTGCCTGGTATACGCAGTTATTAAAGACGAAAAAACCGAGCTGTGAGTATGCACAGCTCGGTTTTTCTTTTACTCTAGCAGCCTTACGCTACGAATGGGAGGCATCCGCCGGTTTTTTCATGGTCAGGCTGATGCGGCCGCGCTTTTCGTCCACATCCAGCACCCACACCGTCACCACGTCCCCCACCTGGACGGCGTCCAGCGGGTGCTTAATATACCGGTCAGCGATCTGGGAGATGTGCACAAGCCCGTCCTGATGCACCCCGATGTCCACAAACGCCCCAAAGTCGATGACATTTCGCACCGTGCCTTTAAGCTCCATCCCTTTTTTTAGGTCTTTGATTTCCAGCACGTCGGAGCGCAGCAGCGGCGGCGGAAGCTCGTCCCGAGGGTCCCGCCCGGGCTTTGTCAGCTCCTCGATCATGTCCTTCAAGGTAGGCTCGCCCACGCCGGTCTGCTGGGCCAATACGCTAAGGCCGATCTTTTGGGCCTTGCCGGGCAGATCCCCGATTCGGCGGGACGCCACATCCTGCAAGGTGTAGCCGCACAAAGACAAAAGCTTTTTAGCGGCCTCATAGCTCTCCGGATGGACGGCGGTGGCGTCCAGCGGATTTTTTCCGCCGGGAATCCGCAGAAATCCCGCGCACTGCTCAAAGGCCTTGGGGCCCAGTTTCGGCACCTTTAAAAGCTTTTTCCGGTCGTTAAACGCGCCGTTTTCCTCCCGGTAGGCCACGATGCTTTTGGCGACTCCCGGCCCGATACCCGCCACATGGGACAGCAGGGAATAGGAAGCGGTGTTTAGATCCACTCCCACGCCGTTGACGCAGGATTCCACCACCCCGTCCAAGGCCTCGCCCAGCCGCTTTTGGGGCATATCGTGCTGGTACTGGCCCACGCCGATGGCCTTGGGATCGATTTTCACAAGCTCCGCCAGGGGATCCTGAAGCCGCCGGGCGATAGAGACGGCGCTGCGCAGAGAGACGTCGTATTCCGGGAATTCCTCCGCCGCCAGCTTGGAGGCCGAATACACCGACGCCCCCGCCTCGGACACCACCATATAGGACACAGGGGAGGGAAGTTCCCGGATAAGCTCCGCCACAAAGGCCTCGCTTTCCCGGGAGGCGGTGCCGTTGCCGATGGCGATGGTGGTCACCCCGTATTTGGTAATTAGCTTTATTAAAGTTTCCTTTGCCTGGGCCACTTTATTCTGGGGCGGGGTGGGGTAGATAACCGCTGTGTCCAGCACCTTCCCGGTGTCGTCCACCACCGCAATCTTACAGCCGGTGCGGTAGGCGGGATCCAGCCCCAACGTGACGCTGCCCTTGACCGGCGGCTGCATTAAAAGCTGACGCAGGTTTAAAGAAAACACCTTGATGGCGTCCTCAGAGGCCTGCTCGGTTAAGGCTCCCCGCAGCTCGGTCTCCAAGGAGGGGAAAATGAGCCGCTTGTAGCTGTCCCGGCAAGCCTCCGCCACTAAATCTGAGCAAGGGCCATCCCCCCGGACATACCGGCGGCCGATAAGCTCTTCCGCCTGGGCCGTATCTGCTTTCAGGGTGATTTTCAAAAAGCCCTCCCGCTCGCCCCGGTTTAAAGCCAGCACCTGGTGGCCGGCCAGGCGACTCACCGGCCGGGAGAAATCGTAATAGGTCCGGTAAACCGAATCCTTTTCTTCGTCCGCTGCCCGAGAGGTGATTTCTCCCGCGCGGTTTAAGTAGGTACGCAGCTGTTTTCGCAATGCCGCGTCGTCGGAGATATCCTCAGCCAGAATATCCCGAGCGCCCTCCAGCGCCTGTTCCGGGGACTCCACTCCCTTCTCCCCGTCCACATATCCTTCCGCCAGCGCCAGGGGCTTTTCCCCTTTGTTTTGCACGAGCAGCGCTTTTGCCAGCGGCTCCAATCCCTTTTCCCGAGCGATGCTGCCCCGGGTTTTGCGCTTGGGTTTAAAGGGACGGTACAAATCCTCCAGCTCTGCCAGAGTGGCCGCCTGCTCCAGCTGTTTTTGCAGTTCCGGCGTAAGCTTTTGCTGCTCCTCCACCGAGTGCAGAATCTCCTCCTTGCGCTTTTCCAGCCCGCGCAGATACGCAAGCCTGTCCGCCAGCTCCCGCAGCACCTGGTCGTCTAACGAGCCGGTGGCCTCTTTACGGTAACGGGCGATAAAGGGAACGGTGTTTCCCGCGTCCAAAAGCTCCACAGCGTTTGTTACCTGGAACTCCTTTAATCCGAATTCCTGCCGCAATTTTGCCAGTATATCCATCTGCCGCTTCCTCCTTACAACAAAAGCAGAGGGAATCACCCTCTGCTTTTGCTATTCTCATAAAAATTACCAGTTGGGGTTAATCTCCTGATCCTGGGCAATCTTGGCAAGGTTTTCCGCCGCACGGTCTACATAGGCCGAACGGGTGACAAAGCTCGCCTCGCCATTTAGGGCTACCGCAACCTTACGCTCACCGTAGGGGATAAACTCCAGCACGTCGTCTTCTTGATTCAGCGACGCCTTGTAATGGTAGGTGATGGTCATCCGCGGGCTCTCGGTAGGTTCTTCATCCACTAACGACTCCACCGAAACACGGATTAAGAACTGGTAGAAGTCCTTAAAGTTGTTAAGCCCCTCCACCGCATGGCCGTTAACCATTGCAGAGGTCAGCTCCTCACTGTCTTCCGCGCCGCTTTCGGTGGCTTCTTTAGTCTGACTGGTCAGCTCAATGGTGTAGCTTTCCCCGTCCACCGTCACGTCAATGCTGGCTACATCGGTAATCACCGGCGTGAGCACATACTGGGAAACGATATCCAGCAGATTCAGATCCATCCAGGTCAGGGTAGTCGCTGTAATCTGATAGACAATATCCTTATCATCATAGGTGAGATAGTAATACTCAATCTCGTGGACATGGCCTTCCTCCACCTCGTCCGGATCCTCATTGCAGTAGATCGGCGCGCCGGCCGTCAGCGTATGGGTGGAGCCATCCGAAGCCTTCACCGTTATTACCATAGAGGGCTCGTCAAACCCGTATTCCGCCAGCTGCTCATCGGTGGGAGCAGTCATAACAACTGCATCGGCCCGCAGGGTGAAGAAGGAGTTGATCTCTGCCTCACCGGCCTCTTTATCCAGATCCGAATGGAAGGGGCTGGTCAGATGATATTCGCTCTTCACAGAAGCCAGCGGATCATCCTCAGGCACCGGATCACCTTTGGTGATGGTGATCGGTTCATCCAGGTCAGGACGTTCAATCGTCATCTCGGTGACAGTAGGCGCCGAGCTGGTATCGTCATATTGGTTGATGTTGGGATCCACATAGTTATAGCGGGACACAAGGAAATAACTCGTCATGTTGTCCGAGGCGATATAAACGCTGTTTTTCCCTTTTACCTGTACATAATATCCTTTGTCGGAGGGAGCTACATCCCCTACATAAATGCCAAAGGTGGAGCCGTCGCTAAAGGTGACGTCAATCTCCGCCTGAGGGTCGTCCAGGCCGTATTTGGCCACATTGTCCAGAGTGGTTTCCACCTCGTCGCTGGCGCTCATCCCAGCCGCCCGGGCGACTGTCAGGTCAAAAGACTCCGCCTCCTGGGGGAAATCCCCCAGTTCAGGCACGGTAAAACCGCCTTCGCCATTGGCGGAGATGGTGTAAGAATCCAGAGCGTTTCGGATCTTGATAGAGGTGATATCATCCTGTTCTTTCTCCACCAGTTTAATCATTTCCGCCTCATAAACCGAACTGGAGGTGGTACCGGTATCCCCGCTTCTCTGCGTCAGCAGCAGCACCGTCAGCAGGCCGCCCAACACCACCAAAATCACAAGGCCAATGATGATATTGCGAACCTTTTTACTCATAAGTGCCTCCTACGCAACCAGACAATCACGCCGATTCCCAAAACAAGGATGGGAACCACCGCATAGAAGATAATCGAAATGATCTGCACCTTGTCTTCGGTAATGCCCAACTGCTCGCCGCCCAGGGCCACCGACATAATCTGGATCCCCTCTTCCTTGTCGTTTAGAATATTCATCACGTTGACAAAGAAGTTGCCGTTGTTAATGGGGCTGAAGCTTAAAAATGCGCTGTTAAATGCATCCGCTGAACCAAATACCAGCACATGGGATTCCACCGCTTGGTTATCGGTGTTAACAGATTCCCGGGTTCCCAGGATCGCGGTATTCTGCGCAGCGTGCTCTGCGGTAGAAGGATCCCAGTTTTCTCCCGCATCCGGCGGGCGAACCACTGCCGTATCGCTGGTAGACATCAGCACAGTGGTAGTCCGGTTTCCGTCAGCCTCCTCAAAGGCGGCGGTCAGCGGACGGCTATCCGGGATAAGGATGGACATGTCCGGGTTGGCTAAATCGGCCGTATAGGTGGAATCCACATAATTTTGGATGATATACCGGTCGGACATATAGTAGTTGCTGGAATCGGTCTCCACAATGTAGCCCTCTTCCACAATGATACCCCATTCCTCCAGGAAAGCTTCCAGCTTGGGAAGCTCCGGCTGAGCGGCGCTGGCCATATATACAATGTTTTTGCCAAAGTCCCCGTTGTTATACAAAAAGTCGTCCAGCTTTTTGATCTCATCATCGGTGTAATCCGAAGTGGGGGCAGCCAAAATCAAGGTGTCCACCTCTTCGCCCGGCGTCTCGGTTAAAAGCCGCAGGCTGACGGTTTCGTAGTTGTTGGAATTAAGCAGCGACTCCAGATCCGCCAGTTCGGTTTCACTGTGGCCGGTCACCACACCTACCGTGGAAGGATCGTCGTCGGTAACATACATTAAAGCCGACGTGAGCGCCTGCTCCGCACGGGAAGATGTGATGGTATCATACCCCGTATAATAATCCTGCTCAATATTGTACAGCTCGCCCACCGTCAAGCGCCGGTTGCGCTTTTCGCTGGTGACCAAAACATTACCCTCGCTGAGATCCTCCTCAAAATTCCTGACAAAGTCGGGATTTTGATTCAAATCAATATACTCCACGCTGATGTGGCTGTTATACTGGCTGTATCGTTTTAAGATCTCCTGGGTCTGAACAAAATAAGTGCCCAGCGAAGCAAAGTAGCTTTCCTCCGCCAACACATAAATGGTGACGTCTTCGTCAATGCCTTCTACAAACTCCACCGATTGATCGGTCAGCTCAAAGGCCTGATTCGAAGTCAGGTCGATCGAGATGGGAAACCTGTCCAGCAGGAGTGTGGCAATGATGTTAACGACGATGACGACAACCAGAAAGATAATCGTAATCACCGTGGCCATCGTTCCATACTTAAAACGACGGCTTTTAAAAATATTATTTTTCATCTTCTCAAACTCCTTAACTCCAACGCTTCTTCTCAAGTACCCGCACGGTGAAATAGTTGAACACCACCGCTACGCTGATAAAGAACAGCACATGGGATATATCCAGAATTCCCGTGGTAAAGTCACTGTACCGGGTGCTGAGAGAGATGGCCCCCAGAACGTTTTTAAGCCATTCCCACGGCACCACGCTGATAAGGAGATCCATCAGCATAATCATCAGCATTAACGCGAAGGAACCGACTGCTGCGACCACCTGGTTTTCGGTCAAAGAAGAGATAAACAGGCCGATGGCAATCATCGCGGCGCCCAGCAGGAACAGTCCTAACATGTTGCCGATGACCACCATCCAGTCAGGCTGCTGGAATGCAGCCACCACCAGCGCGAACACCACTGTGATCGCTTCGCCAATAGTGAACATCAAAAGCGCTGCAAAATATTTGCCCAAAACAATTGAGGTAAGCCCCACCGGAGCCGTCAGCAGCGCCTGATCGGTCTTTTGCCGCTTATCCTCGCTTAACAGCCGCATGGTCAAAATCGGCACGGCAAAGATCAGTACCCACAGCAACATCGAGAAGACGCCGGTCATATCGGTGGTTCCCACATACAATACATAAATATAAAAGAAAAGTCCGGCGAAGAAATAATAGACCGCTAAAAAGATATAACCAATGGGAGAAGTAAAATAAGCGGACATTTCCCGTTTAAAAATCGCCAGCATTACCGATCACCTCCATCGTTTTCCCCCGCATCTTCAGGCGCATCGTTTTCATCCGCGCCATCAGAAGGCGCCTGGCTTTCGGCGCTCTCGCCTTCAGCCGCCTCTGCGGGAGCCGCAGGCCCCTGCGCCATTTGCTCCAGCGCCTGGGATACCGCCTGCTCTACCGCCGGCGCCGATTCAAAGACCTGCTCGGTTTCAGGCTGCAGGTTGTCCCCTAAAATTTTCGCCACTGTCTGTTTGACTTCCACCTGCTTCTGGGGAGTCATGGGGGTGACGGAATCGTCTTTGGTCAGTCGCAGGAAGATTTCCTCCAAAGAAAGCTCCGAGCTGCGCAGTCCCAAAATCGGCCAGTTGCGCTCGGCCATCCGGGCAAAAAGCTCCCGGCGCACATCCACGTCCTCGTCGGTTTCGAACACAAAGTCACAGGAACCTGGCTCTTTCTGGCCCAGGGAATCCACCCGAACCATGCCCGGGATAGAAGAAATCACTTTGAATGCCTCTTTTTCCGGCGCGTCCACCCGCAGGGTAAAGCGGTTGTCGCTGTTCATCTTGTGGGACAGGTTGCTGGTGGTATCATCCGCCACCAAAACGCCGTTGTTGATAATGATAACCCGGTCGCAGGTGGCCTGCACCTCCGACAGGATATGGGAAGACAGAATCAGCGTATGCCGTTTGCCCAGCTTTTTAATCAGGTTGCGGATCTCGATGATCTGCTTGGGGTCAAGGCCGACGGTAGGCTCGTCCAAAACCAAAACGTCCGGATTCCCCACCAGCGCCTGGGCAAGACCGACACGCTGCCGGTAACCTTTAGACAGGTTGCGGATCAGGCGGCCCGAAACCTCTGTAATCTTTACCAGATTACAGATTTCCTGCAAGTGGCTCTTTCTGGGGAGCTTGCATTTTTTCAGGTCATACATGAAGTTTAAATACCCCATTACCGTCATATCCAAATAAAGGGGCGGCTGTTCGGGGAGATACCCGATCTTCTTTTTGGCCTTCATGGGCTCTTCCAGAATATCGATCCCGTCAATCTTAACCTCGCCCTGCGTGGAGGACAAATACCCGGTGAGGATATTCATCGTCGTTGACTTTCCCGCGCCGTTCGGCCCCAGGAAGCCGAGGATTTCACCGTCGTTTACGGTAAACGAGATGTTGTCCACAGCCCGCTTTAAGCCGTAATTCTTGGTGAGATTTTTTACCTCGATCATTTTTTCTAAAACCTCCGTTCCGTCTTGTTTTCCAAGACAAACTACCTACTCAAACCCGTGTAAATAGGGTAGACAACCGCGTTCTATTCCATCCGCCCGAAGGCGGACAATGAAAAGGACAGCAGTTGGGCAGACCACCCCGCTGTCCTTCATTCCCTAACCTCTGTAATCATAGCAAAAAAACAATGCTATTTTGTAAACAAAGATTTAAAGTTTCCCCCTAGGAAAGGGAATTTTTGTATCTTATTCATGAAGTGCGGGCATTTTGCACGAATAACCCGCAAAAACTTCGTACACTCGGCCGAGTTCCAGGCGATCAGCCGCCCAGATACGCCTTGCGGACCTCGTCGGAGTCCGCGAGCTCTTTAGCGTCTCCCGACATGGTAATGACGCCGTTTTCCAGGATATACGCCCGGTTGGCGATGGACAGCGCCATGCGGGCGTTTTGTTCCACCAGCATCACGGTGGTGCCCGTTTTGTTAATATCTTTGATGATCTCGAAGATCTGTTTTACAAAGATGGGGGACAGGCCCATAGAGGGCTCGTCTAACAGCAGGAGCTTGGGCCTCGCCATCAGCGCCCGCCCGATGGCAAGCATCTGCTGTTCGCCGCCGGAAAGGGTTCCCGCCATTTGTTTTTTCCGCTCCTCCAAAATAGGGAAGCGGTCGTACACCTTTTTCAGATCCTCCTGAACGCCGGCATTATCCCGGCGCAGATAAGCGCCCATCTGTAAGTTTTCCAGCACGCTCATATCCGGAAAGATGCGCCGGCCTTCCGGCACATGGGAGATCCCCATCTTGACGATTTTGGTCGCTTTGAGCTTTTCGATGTGCTTATCCAAAAAACGGATCTCTCCGCTTTTGATAGGGGTAATGCCCGAGATAGCCCGCAGGGTCGTGGTTTTCCCCGCGCCGTTGGAGCCGATGAGCGTCACAATCTCCCCTTCGCTTACCGTGAGGGAAACATCCCGCAGGGCATGGATGACGCCGTAATATACATTTAAGCCGTTAATTTCAAACATCCAATAGCCTCCCTCATCTCATTATGCTTCCTCACCCAGATACGCCTGGATGACCCGCTTGTTGTGCTTAATTTCATCCGGACTTCCCTCGGCGATGATGGTACCAAAATCCAGCACATAGATCCGCTCGCACAGGCCCATAACGAATTTCATATCGTGCTCAATCAGGATGATCGTCAGATCGTACTCATCTTTTAAGTTCACAATCAGGCTGGCAAGCTCGTCGGTTTCGCTGGGGTTCATGCCCGCCGCCGGTTCGTCCAAAAAGATCACGTTGGCGCCGGTGGCAATGGCCCGGGCGATCTCCAGCTTGCGCTGCTCGCCATAGGGGAGGTTGGAAGCAAGCTCCCCGGCCTTTTGATCCAGCCCCACTAAAGCCAGGATGTGGGCGGCGGTTTCTGCAAACCGGGTTTCTTGGCTGTAGTACCGGGGCAGGCGGAAAATCGCCTCCAACAGGGTGTAGCGGGCGTTTTGATGCATAGCCACCAAAATGTTATCCAGCACCGTCATGTTTTTAAACAGGCGGATGTTCTGAAAGGTCCGGGAGATCCCGTGCCGGGCGGTCAGATAAGGTTTCATACCGCCGATCTCGGCTCGCTCGCCCCGGCTGCCGGTGAGCTCAATGGTGCCCGAGGTAGGAACGTAAACTCCAGTCAGGAGGTTAAAGATAGTGGTCTTTCCTGCGCCGTTAGGGCCGATGAGCCCTAAAAGCTCCCCTTTCTTCACATAGAGGTTGACGTCCGAGACCGCCTTTAATCCCCCGAAGCTTTTGCTCAGGTTTTTAACGTCCAATACCGCCATTTACTCCACCTCCGTTTTCCTGTGCACAAAGGGCAGGTTCCATTTGCTCCACTTAAACAGTCCGCGGAGCTTGACAAAAAACGGCGTTTCGCCCGCTTTAATCAGCATAATAATCACCAACAGCAAAGCGTAGATAATCATGCGGATTTCTGCAAAGCTTTGCAGGAACATGTTGAGCACGCCCAGCGCCGCCGCGGCGATCAAGGTGCCCCAGATGTTGCCAAGGCCGCCCAGCACCACGATCATCAAAAACTCAATGGACTGCATAAAGTCAAAGCTCTTGGGCTGGATGATGCCGGTGTAGCCGGTGTACAGCCCGCCTGCCAAGCCGGCAAAGAAGGTTCCCACCACAAAGGCGGAGATTTTTACTTTGGTTAAGTTAACGCCCATGGATTCCGAGGCAATCTCATCTTCCCGCACGGCGATACAGGCCCGGCCGTGAGAGGATTTCACCATATTTCGAATGACCACAAAGGTGATCACAGCCCCGAAGAACACCAGCTCAAAGCCGGCGGGGCTGGTAGCCGCGGCGTATACGCCGTAGCCGGTAAGGCCCGCAGAACCACCCAGCACCTGCTGGTCGGTATTCTGGATGAAGATGCGGATAATCTCTCCCAGGCCCAAAGTGGCGATGGCCAGATAATCTCCCTTCAGACGCAGGGTCGGAATGCCGACCAACAGGCCCAAAACCCCTGCCAGCACCGCGCCCAGCAGGATACCGCCCAGAATGCTCACCATGCTTCCCGAGGTGTGCAGCACCACATAAGCGCTGGTATAGGCGCCAATCGCCATAAATCCAGCGTGGCCCAAAGAGAACTGGCCGGTGATGCCGGTAATCAGGTTAAGGCCCAGCGCCGCGATGATATCGATAAAAATACCGTGCAAAATCCCCTGGTAGTAGGCGCCGATGACGCCGGTGGAAATCAAAATCCGCAGGATAAGGTATACGCCCGCAACAATTCCCAGCCCAATCAGTCCGCTTTGCCAGGGAGCCAGCTTTTTGGCGGGTTTTTCTACCGGGGTGTCAAAGCCCGGACGTTTGCTGTTTTTCTTTTTTGTATCCATTTTCATCACCGCCTTACACTTTCTCCCGGACATTCTTGCCGAGAATGCCGCAGGGCCTGATGAGCAGGACTAAAATCAGGATGACAAACGCCGCCAGATCCTTGTAGGCGCTGAAGCCCACAGCCGTCACCAGCGTTTCAATCAGTCCCAGCAAAATACCGCCCAGCATAGCGCCAGGGATGCTGCCAATACCGCCGAATACCGCCGCGATAAACGCTTTTAATCCCGGCTGCATACCCATCAAGGGGTTGATGGTATACATCGCTCCCATCATAACACCTGCCACAGCCGCCAGAGCGGAACCTAAAAGGAAGGTGAAGGAGATCGTCTTATCTACGCTGATACCCATCAGCTGGGCGGCGTCTGCGTCGGAGGACACCGCTCGCATAGCCTTACCGATCTTGGTGCGCTTAATAATGTACTGCAGGGCGATCATCATAATAATGGTCACCGCCACCACATACAGCTGCTGGGTGTTGATGGAAAGGCCGGCCACCGAAAGCTGGCCGTTCCCAAAGCTTCCGTCCGGATAGGCTTTGGATTCCGCACCCACCAGCGCCATCATGACATATTCTAACAGGAATGAAACGCCGATAGCGGTAATCAGCACCGTAATGCGGGGCGCGTGCCGCAAAGGTCTGTACGCAACCTTTTCAATAGCCACGCCCAACAGGCCGCAAACGGCCACCGCCACCACCATCGCCAGCAAAAACGGCATGTGGAGCACCACGATGCAGGCATAGCCCACATAGGCGCCCACCATCAAAATATCGCCGTGGGCGAAGTTGATGAGCTTGATAATGCCGTAGACCATGGTGTAGCCCAGCGCCGCCAGCGCGTAAATGCTGCCGATCGAGACGCCGTTAATCAACTGCTGCAAAAATTCTTCAAAACTCAAGGCTTGTCCAACACCCTTTCTTTTTATCGTTCACTGCCCGCAGGCTTGCCGCTTTCGCTGCGTCCGGCAGGATAAAAATCGCCGTTTACAGAAGAATTTAAACGGTGATTTTTATTCTGCCTGATACAAAAAGCAGAGCGGACGGCGGCAGGGCTGCCGCCGTCCGCCCGCTCACCCCGGCCTCGCCGGCTTTATTCCGCCGCCAGTTTGGTGCGGAAGGTCTGCTGGCCGTCTTTGTACTCGATGATGACCGTCGCTTTGACGGGGTTATGGTTTTCGTCCATAGAGAACTTGCCCGTTACAGCTTCAAAGTCCACTGTGTCTGCCAACGCCTGGTTGATCTTCTCCCGATCGGCGCTGCCCGCACGGGTGATGGCGTCCGCTACAAACTTCGCCATATCATAGCCCAAAGCGTTAAAGCCGTCGGGATCTTCGCCGTATTTCGCCCGGAAGCTTTCAATAAATGCCTGAACCTCAGGAGAAGTGTCCCCGGAAGAATAATGGTTTGTAAAGAACACATTATTAAGCGCGTCTCCGGCGATTTCCGGCAGCTTGGGAGCATCATAGCCGTCCGCACCCAGGAAGGGCTGATCGATCCCCATCTCCCGGGCCTGTTTGATAATCAGCGCCACCGCCTCGTAATAGCCGGTGAGGTAGATCGCGTCAAACTCCAGATCCTTGAGCTTTGTCAGGATGGGGTTAAAGTCGGTGTCCTTCATGGAGTAAGTCTCTTCCGCGACGATGGTGCCGCCCTGGCTTTCAAAGGACTCTTTAAAGGCGTTGCCCAGTCCCGCCGAGTAGTCGTTGGAGGTATCGGTCAAAATAACCGCTTTGGTAACCCCCAGATCCTTGGTGGCAAAGTTGCCCATCATGGTGCCCTGGAAGGTGTCGTTATAGCAGATGCGGTAGGTGTAGGGATTTAAGTTCCCGTTTTGCACCGTGATATCGTCCGCTGTGGCGGAGCAGGTAATCACCGGCACTCCGTTGGCGGTGGCTATCGCCGTGGTCGCCTTAACCGCGCCGGAGGTAGCCGGCCCCAAAATCACGCTGACATTGTCCTTGGTGGCAAGGCGGGTGGCGACGTTCATCGCCTCATCGTTTTTGGAGGTGTTGTCCACCTTGATTGCCTCGATCTGTTTGCCCAGCACGCCGCCCGCCGCGTTGATCTCCTCAAACGCAAGCTCAATTCCCTGCACACAGCTTTGGCCGTACTGGCCAACGTCGCCGGAAAGCTCGTAGTTTAGGCCGATTTTGATGGTGTCGCCGCTGTCCGCGCCGCCCTGGCATCCCGCCAAAGACGTCAGCGCCAGCGCACCCGCAAGGCCGAGCGCAACTGCCCGTTTCATTTTCATGATCCTCATACCCCTTTTCCATATATTTCATATATATCCGGCCACCGCCGGATTGGAACCTATTTTTCCGGCATCCCGGCAGCCCGCACAACTGCGCAGGCGTCTCAAATGGCCTAAAAATAGTTATTTATATCTATTATATAGGATTAGCCGGCCAAATGCAACCAATTTGTTATTCTTTTGTGAACAATTTATTCGAGATTATGGGAGACCGATAAAAGGCGTCTGCCGGCCGGTCATTCCTCCTCGGACAGCAGCATCCACTCCTCCAAATCCGCCTCATGCTGAAGCTTAACTGCTTCCAGCCTGGCGCAAAGGTCGTTTAGCACCGTGTAGTCCGCCGTGTTTTCCGGCAGGGTCATGGCCTGCTGCAGCTCTTCGATCTCCGCCTCCCCTTGGGCGATCTGCTGCTCCAGCTGGCGCAGGCGGGTGCGGCGTTTAGTCTGTTCACTGCGCTGCTGCTTGCTGCGGTAGTTGCTTTTTGCCGCCTCGGTTGGCTGTTTAGGCGGGGCAGGAGTATTTACAACTTGTTGATTCTCTTTGCTTTTCTGCTCCAGGTAATCATCATACCGCCCCGGATACTCGGCAATCCCCTCGGGGGTGATTTCAAAAATCTTGGTGGGGATGGTGTTTAAAAAATACCGGTCGTGGGAGACAAACAAAAGCGTCCCGTCAAACTCCCGCAGGGCCTTTTCCAGCGCCTCTTTGCTGGGCAGGTCCAGATGGTTGGTGGGCTCGTCCAGCAGCAGGGTGTTGGCGTTTTGAGCCTCCAAAATCGCCAGGCAGAGCTTGGCCTTTTCGCCGCCGCTGACCACCGAGACCTTTTTGAACACGTTGTCTCCGGTGAGCCGTACCTTTCCCAAAAGGCCCCGCACCTCCCGCTCCGGCCAGGAGGGATACCGTTTCCACAGCTCTTCCAGCACGGTGCTGTCAGGGTCGAGAATCTGGTTTTCCTGCTCGTAATAGGCGGTCTTGACGTTTTGCCCCCAGCGGGCAGTTCCCTGCCGGGGGACAAGCCCCAGCAGGTTTTTTAACAGCGTGGATTTCCCCACGCCGTTGGGGCCGATCACCGCCGCTTTTTCTCCCCGGCGCAGGGAAAAGTGGATGGGCTCTTTGACCAATAGCTTCCGGCGATCCCCCGCCCCTACCGAGAGGGTGAGGTTTTCCACCTGCAGCACTTCCTTTACCGGCTCCATCCGGTAGGAAAAGGAAAACACCGGAGCCTTGAGCTCGGACGGCGGCTTTTCCTTGAGCTCCATGTTGGCCATTTGATGGATCCGGCTTTTGGCCCGGCTGGCCGTGGTCGCCCGGACAAGGTTGCGGTCCACATAGTCCTGCATGGCGGCGATTTGAGCCTGCTGCTGGTCGTATTCCTTCTGCATCCGCTCCATCCGCTCCTGCCGGAGCACCTTGTAGCGGGAATAGTTCCCCTTATACACCGTTAGCCGGGTGCGGTCAAGCTCCCAGATCTTTAAGACCATCTTGTCCAGAAAATACCGGTCGTGGGAAACCACCAGCAAAGCGCCTTTATAGCCTTGCAGATATTCTTCCAGCCAGGAGAGGGTGGGAAAATCCAGGTGGTTGGTAGGCTCGTCCAGCATTAAAAGCTCCGGCTCCTCCAGCAGAAGGCGTGCCAGGGCAAGCCGGGTCTTTTCCCCGCCGGACAGGGTGTTGATCCGGGTGTCATAGGCCTTGTCCGAAAAGCCCATGCCTCCCAGCACCGTTTTGATCTTCACTTCGATGCCGTAGCCGTCGTTGCCCTCAAAATAAGCGGACAGGCGGCTGTATTCCCGAGCCAGGCGGTCGTATTCCCCGTCCTTTTGGGCGTGGGAAGCCATCTCCTGCTCCAGCTGGCGCATATCCTCCTGGGCCTTGAGCAAAGGGGAAAACACCGTCAGCATCTCCCCCCAGATGGTCCCCTCCCGGGACAGGCCGGTATTTTGCTCCAGATACCCAACCGTCAGGCCGCTTTTTTTGCCCACTTCTCCCATGTCGGAGGAAAGCCTTCCGCATAAAATGTTGAGCAGGGTGGTTTTTCCTGCCCCGTTGACGCCGATCAGGCCGATCCGGTCCCTGTCCTCCACGGACAGGTCGATATTTTCTAAAATGGTCTTTTCCCCAAAGCTTTTGGAGATCCCGTTTAACGATACCAGCATATGATAGGTAACCTTTCTTTTCTGTAAAATCCGGCGGCATGGAGGATTCCCTTTCCCGCCGGCACATCCTACTAGCTATTGTAGCGGAAATCAAAGCATTTGACAATGTGGACAAAAAATTTCTTTGGGATTGGCTTTTCCGCCCTTTTTACAAACCCGAAAATATGCTATAGTGATGATAGATTGAACCATCTTGGGGAGGAGATCCTATGGAGAAAAAGCATCGTTCCATAAACTACTGGGAGGAGGCCCGCCGCCTGATCTTAATCGTGATCGCGTCGGTGATTATGGCCGCCAACATCAAAAGCTTTGTCCAGGCGGGAGGGCTGTTTCCCGGCGGCTTTAACGGCCTGACCATCCTGATCCAGCGCAGCGCTCAAAAATTTGCCGGAATCGCGCTGCCCTTTACCCTGATTAACTTTTTGCTCAACGCGGTGCCGGCGGTGATAAGCTTTAAGTTCATCGGCAAAAAGTTCACCATTTATTCCTGCTTGATGATCGTTTTAACCAGCGTGCTCACCGATATTATCCCCGCCGTCCCTATCACCGAGGACGTGCTGCTCATCTGTATTTTCGGCGGCATTATCAACGGCTTTGCCATCGGCCTGTGCCTGATGGGCCGGGCCACCAGCGGCGGCACCGATTTTATCGCGGTGGCGCTGTCCAACCGGCTTAATATCGACGCGTGGAACTATGTGTTTTTAGGAAACGCCGCCATGCTGGTGGTGGCGGGGCTTTTGTTCGGCTGGGAGCAGGCTTTGTACTCCATCATCTTCCAGTTTGCCTCCACCCAGGTGGTGCGGATGCTCAACGCCCGGTATAAGCGCAACACCCTGTTTATCATCTCGGACGATTCTGAAGAGATCTACGACCGCATCCGCCAAACTACCCACCACAGCGCCACCATGTTCCACGGCACCGGTTTATACAACGGCGAGCCCCGCACCATGCTGTACACGGTGATCTCGGGCGACCAGGTGAAAGAGATGACCAAAACCGTCCGGGAGATCGACCCTCATGCCTTTATCAACGTCATCAAAACCGACCAGGTGGCGGGGAACTTTTACCAGCAGCCGGACGATTAATCCCCGGCAAAAAAACATTACATAAGGCCGGAACGGTTTGCGTTCCGGCCTTGTTTATAGAGAACCTAAAAATAAGCGTTTGAATCATCAAAAACGGCGACATGTGCGGCGTTTTTGATATACAGCAAATTCCGTGGCCACGGAATTTGCCGGGATAGTGCGTCGACTTTATCGACGCACTAAGAACGAAACGGTTTGCGTTCCGGCCTTATGGCTATTTATTCTTCATCCTGTTCCCGCCGCTCCTTCCGGTACTCGCCGGGGGTGATTCCCATCACATCCCGGAACAGCCGGTGGAAAAAGCTGTTGTTTTCATACCCTACCGCGGCGGCAATCTCGTTGACCGAAAGGGAGGTCTTTTGAAGCAGGGAGCAGGCCGCCTGCAAGCGGTGTTCCTGCAAAAGCTCCTTAAAGGTCTTGCCCGTGCCCTGCTTTAACAGCCTGCTCACCGAGGAAGGCTGTTCCCTGAGGCTTTGGGCCAGCTCGCCGAGGGTAGCGGTCTTGTAGTGCTCCTCAATATACCGGCGGGCCGCCAGCACCACCACATCCTCAAAGCGGTTGGGGGAATCCCGGCGCAAAGTTTTCGCGTATTTGCCCAGGTACAAAAACAATAAAACCATCAGCGCCCGGTTGATGTCGTCCTGCGGCTCCGGGTCGTTGAGCAAAGAGTCGATGAGGTTTTCCATCAGGTTTTCGATCTGCAAGATCCCCTTGGCGCTGAACAGCAAAAACTGCCCTCTGCCTTTTTTGCGGCGCAAAAGCTCCACCAAAAAGCCGGTCAGGGGGGTGTCCGCCCCGGTGAGGAAGGCGGGCTGCTCAAAAAACTCCGGCAGGATGATTAAATTGATGCCAATGTCATACAGGGAGGCCGCCTTCACCTCGTGGCGGATCTGCTGGTTTAAAAACAAAAGATCCCCCTCGTTCATGGTGACGGTCACCCCGTCGATCACATGGGTGATGCTTCCCCGGCAGACGTACATCACCTCCACATAGTTGTGACGGTGGGCGGGAAAATCGGCAAACCGGGTGTGAGGGCGCACGGCGATGAGCTTCCCCTGCTTTAGCATCTTGCCGCTGTCGATGACAAACTCCCGGCTGCTTGTATAAAGCTCTTTTTCCACGCCGGAATTGCGGGCTAACAGTTTTTGCTCCTCCGGCGTGATCTGTTGGAGCTGTTCCATCAAATTCGGATTCAAAAAAGACACCTCAACACACAAGTTTAAAGAGACCGCCGCGCAGCTGCGCCGATCTCTTCTCCAGAAAACAGCAAGGGAGAACCGAAGCGGCTCTCCCTTGTGGGGGAGGATGTCTTTATTGTAACATCCTTTTTCTATTTTTCATAGAGGAATTTTTCCGGCAGCGTCACACAAAAGTCCCTGGCCAGGGCCCGGAACTCATCCGGCTGGATGGTCTGGCGCTTATGAGGCGTCATGGACAGCACCTTCACCAAAATCTCCGCCGCTTTTTCCACCGTGTGGGCCAGCCCGAAGGTTAAATCAAAGGTTTCCCCCGAGCAGAAGATGCCGTGATGGGCCCACACCGCTACATCGTATTGTTCCATCAGCTTGGAGGTCTCCACCGCGATATCCCGTCCGCCCGGGACCATCCAGCCCACCACGCCGATGCCGGAGGGGAACACCACCGGGCATTCGGTGGCCATTTCCCACAGCTCCCGGGTGAACACTTCGTCGGTTAAGGGGAGCACAAAGGTCAGGGCGATCACGTTGGTGGCGTGGCAGTGATAGATCACCCGGTGGGCGCCGTTTGTCACTCGCTTTTTCACCTCGTGGTTCATCAGGTGGGAGGGAAGCTCGCTGGTGGGACGTCCGCCCCCAGTGAGCCCCCAGACGGTCTGGTACCGCTCGCCCGCTTCATCCAGCCGGATGACCGCCAGGGTGTCGGCGGGATCCACCGTCACGTTGCGCATAAATTTTCCCGATCCCGTCACCAGGAAGTATTCCCCCGAAAGGCCGGGAACGGAGGTGCCAATATCCTCCCAGGGGCGGTCAAAGGAAAGCTCTTCCTTCACCGATTCGATCTCCTCGGGTTTGATGCGGTAGCTTAAATTGCCCCCGTTTCGTTCATGCCAGCCCTGGCGGAACCCATCGTCCGCCATGCGGATAAAGCCCTGTACAAAGGGCGCTTGTAACATCTCCATGACCGTTCGCTCCTTTTCCTCGTGGTTTATTATACCCGTTTTGATAAGACGTCCTTTTCGTACCGGCGGACTTCCTCAAGCCAGCTTTCCCCGGCAGGGACGCCGTTTTGCTCGCAGAAATGCTCCCACACGTCGCCGAAAGGATAGGTTTTCAGTTCCTCCTGCATCACCATCAGTTCGGTGTAGTTCCCCTCCAGCTGGAGCTGCTTTAACGCCTCGTTGGGGGTGAGCAGGGCGTACAAAAGGGCCTTTTGCATGTTGCGCATTCCCGTTACCCAGGCGGCTACCCGGTTGATGCTGGCGTCAAAGTAATCCAGCGCCAAAAGCACCCGGTCGGCCGCGTCGTTGCGGATGATCTCCTTGGCGATCTCCCGGGTTTCGTCGTCAAACAGCACCACATGGTCGCTGTCCCACCGCACCGCCCGGGTGACGTGCAGGGCGATCTTGTCGTTAAACAGCAGCATGGAAGGGATTTTATCCGACACCATTTCGGTGGGGTGATAATGCCCGTTGTCCATCAGGCTTAAAATCCCGTTTTTGGAAGCGTAGTTAATGCAAAACTCGCTGGAGCCCACGGTATAGGATTCCAGCCCGATGCCGAACACCTTGGATTCCAGGCAGACATATACCTTGCTTTTGTCGTAATCCTCTGCCAAAATCTGATCCAGGGAGTCTTTAAACCGCGCCCGGGGGGACAGCCGGTCGGCGGGGATATCCTTATAGCCGTCGGGGATCCAGATGTTCATGGCGCAGGGCTGCCCCAGTTCCTCCGCGAAATACTGGGAGATGCGCAGGCAGGCCTTGCCGTGGTTAATCCAAAACCGGCGGATTTCCTCGTCGGGGCTTGACAGGGTAAAGGGCTCCGCTTTAGGATGGGAGAAAAAGGTGGGGTTAAAATCCAGCCCCAGTCCCCGCTCTTTGGCGAACTCCACCCATTTGGCAAAGTGCTTGGGCTCCAGTTGATCCCGGTCTGCCCACTCGCCGTCCTCAAAGATGGCGTAGCTGGCGTGGAGGTTTAATTTGTGCTTGCCGGGGATAAGCCGCAGCGCCTCGTCGATGTCCTCCATCAGCTCTTTTGGGGTGCGCGCTTTTCCCGGGTAATTGCCGGTGGTCTGGATGCCGCCCGAAAGAGGGCCTTTGGTGTCAAAGCCCTGGACGTCGTCCCCCTGCCAGCAGTGCATGGAAATGGGCATTCTGGAAAGGGTGGCAAGGGCCTTGTCCACATCCACGCCGATGGCGGCGTACCGCTGTTTTGCCTGTTCAAAACGCTCGTTGCTCATAAAAGAAGCCTCCTTAATCAAAAATTTCGATCTGCACGGATTTCTTGACCGTTTCTCTGGCCGCGTCAATGTCCGCAAATACACCGTTGCCCAGCATCTGGCCGATGATGTTGCCGATGGCGGTGGCCTCTTTGGGGCCCGCTAAAACCGGCTTGCCGGTAACCTTACCTGTCAGCTCGTTTAAATAATCGTCCTTGCAGCCGCCGCCCACAATATGGATGGCCGGGTAGGTTTTTCCGGTGACCGCTTCCAGCTCTTTGGCGGCTTTGCCGTAGCATTCCGCCAGGCTGTGATAGATGACGCTTAAAATCTCTCCCACCGACTGGGGGACCGGCTGGCCGCTCTCTTCGCAGTAGTCTTTTACCGCCCCGGCCATGCTTTCGGGGGCCAAAAACCGGCCGTCGTTTGCATCCACCCGGGAGGGGAACTCCCCGCACGCCTTGGCTTTTTCGCACAGCGCGCCGAAGGATTCCTCCGGGGCCAGCTCCCGCCGCACCGACTGGATCATCCACAGCCCCATGATATTTTTTAAGTACCGGAACCGGTAGCCCATGCCGCCCTCGCTGGTGAAGTTGTTCTGCCGGCTCTGTTCAGAGCAGTCGGCCTCTTCCCGCTCGGTGCCCATCAGCGACCAGGTGCCCGAGCTGATGTAAAGGGGCTGCTCTCCCGGAGAGGGGACTGCCAGCACCGCGGAGGCCGTGTCGTGGGTGGGGGGAAGGATCACCTGCAAGTTAAGCCCCAGCTCCTTTTGAAGCTCCGGCCGAAGGTCCCCTAAACGGGTGCCGGGGGTTTTGATGGGGCAAAACCACTCCCTGGGATAACCAAGCTTATCGATCAGCTCCCAGTCCCAGTCCTTGGTGACAGGGCTCACAAGCTGGGTGGTGGTGGCGTTTGTATATTCCGCCGCCTTTTTCCCGGTGAGCAAAAAATGAAAGTAATCCGGGATCATCAGCATGGTTTTCGCTTGCTTACAAAGCTCCGGGGTTTGGCGGCACACCGCCTGAAGCTGGTAGATGGTGTTAAAGGGCTGTTTTTGAATGCCCGTGCGGGCGTACAGCGCCTCTTCGGGAATGCGCTCGTACACCGCCTTGTCCATTCCTTGCGTCCGGCTGTCCCGGTAGCCCACGGTGTCCCCCAGGATGTTGTCTTTCTCGTCCAGCAGGACAAAGTCCACCGCCCAGGTGTCGATTCCCAGATACGCCGGGGAAACGCCCTGCTCCTTGCAGGCCTTGATCCCCGCCAAAATCTCGTTAAACAGCCGGGGGATATCCCAGCACAGATGGCCGTTTTTTTGCGTCAGCCCGTTGGGGAACCGGTAGACCTCCCGGGTGTTGAGCATGCCCTGCTCATCCAGCCAGCCCAGGATGTGCCGCCCGCTGGATGCGCCGATATCCACTGCCAGATAATATTCTGTCATAAGCCGCCCCGCTTTCCGTTTTTCTTTTATTATAACGCCCCTTCGGCAGAAGGAAAAGGACGGTTTAGGGGAAAAACACCGTCTTTTTTTGCAAAAAAATTGCCGGGAAACCAAAAAGCGCCATAAAAATCGCCTCCATAAAACGTATCGTTAATAGAAGGACGGAAAAGCCGTCGGGGCTGCTTGCCGCCCTTCTCATCATGATGAAAAAAGAGGGTTCTCTTGAGGACGGGAAAACAATGACCAATCAGGAATTTCAAAAAAACCTGCAAAAAATGCGGACAGGGAACCAGGACGGGCTGAAAGCCGTTTATGACGAATACGCAGGCGCGGCCTATGCCGTCTTTTTATCTCTGGTTAAAAATCCCCAGGATGCGGAAGATTTAACTGCCGACCTGTTTTTAAAGCTGTGGGACAAGGCGGATTCTTTCCGGCCGGGGACAGGGCACAAGGGCTGGCTGTTTACCATGGCCCGCAACCTGGGGCGGGATTTTCTCCGCCGGAAGGCTAGAGAGGTCCCCGGGGACATTCCGGAGGATATCCCCTCCCCTATGGAGGAGGAGCTTTTATCCCAGCAGCTTTCTTTTGAAGAGCTTTTGTCCCCTTTGGACGCCGACGCCCGGCGCATCGTCACTTTAAAGCTGCTGGGCGGCTTTCCCCTGCGGGAGATCGCCGGGCTTTTAAAGCTCCCCATGGGAACAGTGGCCTGGAAATACCGCAACGCCCTAACCGCCATCAAGGAGGCTGTCAAGGATGAACAATAATGCCATACAAAATATTCTGATTCATAAAGCCCCTCAGCCGGAGCCCTCCCTGTGGGAGCGGATCAATGCCGAGCTGCCGGAAAAAGAATTCGTCCCCGCTAGGAAGGCCGGGGTCAAGATCCTGCGCATCGCCCTGCCGGCAGTCGCCGCCGTTTTTGTATTCTGCGCAGTGGCGGGGAGCGTCTATCTGCTCTATCCCTTTCAGGTCGGCGTTTCCAGAGATGGAATCGCCGGGTTAAATGCCGACGATATGTACAACTATCTCCCTTCTTCCCAGGTAGCGGCAGGCGTCCTGGAAGTACAGGGGGAATCGGATGCTTACGAGAACGCCGGTTCTCAAAGCTCTAACCAGCAGGAAGAAAACGCCGCCGGTTCGGTAGAAAGCGGCCAGACGACGATACTCCCCTCGTTCCAGCTTCCTAACATCCCTGCGGGCGGCGGAGATCCGGGCAGCATTTCTCTCAGCCGTTTTGAGGGCTTTCAGGAATCCCAGTTAAAAGACGCCTGCGCCGCCGTGCAGGCCACCGTCACCGGCATACGGGAGATTTCCCGCCGCTGGGAGCTAAATGGGGAGGCGCATGAGGAATCCGCCTATGTTTACACACTGACGGTGGATAAGCTCATTTACACTGAGGTTTCGAGTATCAAGGAGGGGGAACCCCTGACCCTGGAGGTGCCCGCCGGCGGGTCCGAGGACGGCAGGCTGGAGCAATACGGCACCTATGTCCTCCCCGTAGCCGACTTAGGGACGTCAGCCGTTCCCGAAGGCGCTGTCATGGTGGAGGGGAACGCTTCCCGGGAATCCCGCTACGGAATTGTGGGATCTGACTTTTTCCAGATCCGCGTGTATGACGACGGCGGCACCGGCGCTTATTATTTTTACTCCTGGTACAAAAGCCTGCTCACCGGCGACGCTGAATCTTTGGTATTTAACGGGACGGGCTCGAACCAGACCGCTTCCGCCGGGGATTCCTCCGGGGAAGAGGCCGCCTATTATCCCGTTATGCGGTATGACGGTCAGTTTTTACAGGACTACCACGACCTGATCGTCAGGCAAAAAGAGCAATGACCAAAATCCGGCAAACACCCCGAAAAAGAGAGTTCATTCGCTTTTAAAAAAACCTGTATGTATTTCATAAAAAAGGGATGTGTTCACGATGAAAAAGAGAGTTCTAAGCCTCCGAAAAATTGCCGCTTTGTTTACCGCCGCCCTGCTGCTCATTTCCTGCGCTTCCTGCACGCAGGAGGTAAGCGCCAAGGAGCTTTCCAGCGGCTTTTCCCGCAAGGCGAGCGAGACAGGGGAAGTCACCGAAGGTTTTGCCGGTTCCATGGCGGATTTTTCCCTTTCCCTGTTTCAAAAATCCCTTGACAAAGAGAAGGGGAACAACCTGGTATCCCCGCTGTCTACCCTTTGCTGCCTGGCGATGATCGCCAACGGCACCAGCGGCGACACTCTGGATCAGATTGAATCGGTGCTTCATATGGATATGGATGAGCTCAACAAGGCCCTGTACGCATACACCAGCTCTTTAAGCTCCGATGACGACTGCTCGGTGAATCTCGCCAACTCCATCTGGTTCCGGGAGGATGCCTTGCAGGTGAACGATTCCTTCTTGCAGACAAACGCCGACTGGTATAACGCCCAGGTTTACGCCTCCCCCTTTGACAATTCCACTGTAACCGACATCAACCGCTGGGTGGATAAACAGACCGATGGCATGATCGATCACATTTTGGACGAGATTCCAGCCGAGACGATGATGTATCTCATTAACGCTCTGGCCTTTGACAGCAAATGGGCGAATGAATATGAGGACAGCGATATCCTGGATCGGGAATTTCATAACTATGACGGCTCCACCCAGGATGTTCAGATGCTTAGCTCCAGCGAAGGGACGTTTTTATCCTACGGCGGCGCCCAGGGCTTTGCGAAAAATTACGCGGGTAACCATTACAGCTTTGTAGCCCTGCTGCCGGAAGAGGGAACCGATATTTACGACTACATCGCCTCCCTTGGCGGGTCGGCCTGGCGGGAGCTTTGGGAGAATCGGACCTACGATTCATTGGACGTACAGATCCCCGAATTCACCTATAGCGTTTCAATGGATCAAACCGACGCCCTCGCGGCTATGGGCATCACGGACATGTTTTCTCCCGGCGCAGCGGATTTTTCCGCCATGGGAACGTCCAGCCTCGGGGATCTATACTGTTCTTCTGTTCAGCAGAAAACCTATATCAAGCTTGACCGCAACGGCACCAAGGCCGCGGCCGTCACCTGGGGGAGGAACGACGTAACAGCCATCATGGAACCTGTGGAACCCAAGAAAATCATCCTGGACCGGCCGTTTGTATACGCCATTGTGGACAACCAAAACGGCCTGCCCCTGTTTTTGGGCGCGGTCACCGATTTATCGGAGGAAGTTATCCAGTAAGATCATTTTTTACCGAAACAAAGGGCGTGCTGCTTATAGCAGCACGCCCTTTGGCTATATTCTTTTTACAGCTTCTGCAAAACGGCTTCCACCCGTTTTAACTCCTGCCGGATCTTCAGGTGCTGGGGACATTTTTTCTCGCAAAGGCCGCAGTCCTTGCAGTCCTTCACCGTTTTGCCCCCGTCCTTTACATACCGCTGGTATTCCCCACGGGCGTGATCGGTGAGCCCGTAGACGTTGTGATAGGTAAACATGTTGAACAGATGGGGGATGTTGATGTTGGCCGGGCAGGGCTGGCAGTAGGCGCAGCCGGTGCAGTACAGGTCGCTGAATTTTTTCAGCCGCTCCGCCGATTCTCCCAGCTGTTTCCACTCCTCCTCGGTGATGGGGGTGGAGTCGCTGCCGATTTTGGAGTTTTGCTCCACCATCTCCATGGTGCCCATGCCGGACAATGCACAGCACAGGTGAGGATGCCCCAGCACAAACTTAAAGGCGAGCTCATAGGTGGCAATGGGCGCTTTGCCGGTGAGGCGTTTGTATAAGTCGGTGGGGGCCGAAAGCCGGCCGCCGCCTACCGGTCCCATAGCCACGGTGCCCAGGCCCTTGGAAGCGGCATAGGTAATCATTTCTTCGTTGCTGCGGTCTAACAGGTTGTACTGGCAGAGCATCGTCTCCATGGGGACGCCTTTTTGCTCCGCTGTGTCGATAATGTGCCGGATCACCTCCGGCTTGTCGTGGAACGAAAAGGAGATGTGGCGGATTAAGCCCTCTTCCTTGGCTTTCTGCGCCTCATGAAGCAGATCCATCCCCACGATTTTTTCGTCAAATACGCCCTTATTGATTCCCCAGAAATGGTAAAAATCAATGTAATCGGTGTCCAGTTTTTTAAGGCTCTTTTCCAGCCACCGGCGATAATCCCCCGGTTCCTTGATCTCGTCCCCCATGGGACATTTGGTGGAAATCATCACCTTATCCCGCACGTTATGCAGGGCTTTTCCCACGGTGATCTCGCTGTTGGCGTGGCAGTAAAAGGGGGCGGTGTCAAAATAATTCACCCCGTTTTCATATGCCTTTTGCAGCATGGGGATTGCTTTTTCCTCGTCAATGCTCCATTGTCCATCGGTCTCCTTTTCAGGCAGGCGCATACAGCCAAAGCCCAGGGAGGAAATCTCTTCGCCAGTGGTTCCAAAGGGACGGTATAACATCCTTTCACATCTCCTTTTTCATATCTTTGGCACAAAGGTCATCTTATTTTTATCTTACCGTTTTCTCCCCGCTTTGTAAAGGCTTTTCCTCTGATTCCGGCAAAGAAATCACCCGGGTGGCGCACCGGTTAAGAAACGCCCGGTCATGCTCCACAAACACCATAGTGGCCCCGGAAGCTTTGATAAGCTCCTCGATCTGCATCCGGGAAAACAGGTCGATAAAATTAAGGGGCTCGTCCCAGACATACAGATGAGCCGGCTCGCACAGGCTTTTAGCCAGCAGCACCTTCTTTTTCTGCCCGGCGGAATACTCCTCCAGCCGCTTGTCAAACTGCTCCCGGGAAAAATCCAGCTTGCGCAGGATGGCCCGAAACAGGCTGGCGTCAAGGCCATGCTCCCTTTCAAAAGCGGCCAGCGTCCCGCTCAGGTGATTGGTGTGCTGGGGAAGATAGGAGACGGTAAGCCCTTTGGGGACAAAAAACTCCCCGGCATAGGGTAGAGGCTGGCCGCAGATAAGCTTTAACAGGGTGGATTTTCCGCAGCCGTTTTTCCCCGCCAAAGCGATCCGCTCTCCCTGCTCCACGGTGAAAGAGACAGGCGGGAAGGCGGCTTTTTCCCCATAAAAAACCGTGACGTCCTTTGCCTCTATCAGCCGCCTTCCGTGAAACGCCAGAGGGGAAAGCTTTAGCTCCTCGGTGCTCTCCTGGTTTTTTAAAAGGCCCTTTGCCTCCTCCAGAGCCTTTTCCCGCCGCCCCTGGACGGCTTTAGCCCGCTTTGCCATCTTGGCGGATTTGTGGCCGATATAGCCCCGGTCGGGCCGCAGCCCGGAATTTTTGGTGGCGTATTTGGTTTTTTCCACGCTGTCCGACCAGCCGGACGTCCGCCGGGCGGCTTCTCCCAGCCGGGAGACCTCCTTTTCCAGCTTTTCCTGGCGCACCTTTTCAAAGGCGTTTTGACGGCGGCGGTTTTCCTCCCAGGAGGAAAAATTCCCCTTTTGCAGCTCGATCCCCTCCCGGTTCAAGGACAGGATGTGATCGGTGCAGCCGTCCAATACCGCCCGGTCATGGGAGACTAACAAAAATCCCTGCTTGCCGTTTAAATACCGGGCCAGAAGCTCCCGCCCGGTTAAATCCAGGTGGTTAGTGGGCTCGTCGATGAGCAGATAGCCCTCCCGGTTTAAAAACAGCGCTCCTAACAGCACCTTGACCTGCTCCCCGCCCGACAGGGTGTCAAAGGGCTGAAACAGCGTCTCCTCCGCCAGCCCTAATAACGAGACCTCCCGGCAAAGCTCCCAAAACTCATAGCCGGGGCAGGCCTGTTCCGCCACCTCCAGCGCCGGAAGGGAAGGGTTTTGTACCGGGAAGGGGAACCGGCGAAAATTCCCTCCGCCTGTGATGCTCCCCCTGATGGGGGAAAGCTCCCCGGACAGCAATTTTAACAGGGTGGTTTTTCCCCGGCCGTTTCGCCCGATCAGCCCCAGCCTCCACTGGGTGTCCAGCTGCAAAGACAGGTTTTCAAATACCGGCTCAAACGCCCCTTCGTATTCAAAATATACATTCGATATGGATAGTAAAGACATCTTGTATCCCGCCTTTCCCCAAAAATCCATCGACAGGGCGGCCTTTTGTTTTTTGCCGTCCTGTTTTGCAAGCGGTTTTTGCGCAAAAAAGACGCAGGTAAGGCGTTCGCCTTACCTGCGTCCTATCCCATAGGGTTACCATCCATAAGTACCCTTAAAATGACATGAAAAGAGTGACGGCAAGGCGGAAACATTCCCTGCGTCCATAAACTGCCACAGCAATCCCGACAGGCTTTTACACCCGTCTTTTCACCGCTTTTGTTTACAGACTAGCAAGAAATCTTCCGCACTTTGGCCGTCACCCTTTCTATAAAAGCAGTCCTGACATTCCATTTATTATTATTTTAATATAACTTTTCCCATTTGTCAAGGGTTATTTTTTCTTTTTTGGAAGCCGTTTGTTTACCTCCCTATTATATTCTTCCTCCGACATGCCGATTTTCAGGCAGGAATGTTTTACTAAAGCGGTAAACAGCAGCATGGTCTCTTTCATCTGTTCTTCCGTCTGTTCGCCTGTTACCAGCACCAGCTGTTCCCCTAAGATCACCGAGGCAATACCGGGATCGGTTGTCTGACACTGGAGTGTCATACGGTCGATTACCTCTCCCAAGGTAAGCCCCAGTCTTTCCTTGTGTCCTTGAAGGGCTTCTTTTGTTTCTCTTAAAACCTTTGCCCGAATTTCTACTGTGTTTAACACCTGCATAATTTAACCCCCTTTATCTCCTGTTATTAAATGGATGTAACGGTATACCGTTAATATTGTAGCATGTTTTCTCCTATAATTAATTAAAGGGGAATACAACGCCACATACAGTATATCACATGTTATCTTTTTTCTATGTAGCCTAACAGCTAACATATTGTAAGCCTGTGGCATCTGGAAAACCCTACTAAGCCCATGTAAAATAATATTATGCAGTTTTGTAGACAACATAGGGATAACATATGAACAAAAAAATGTTAGGACAACGAATTAATTCTGCAAGAAAAGAGCGGGGTTTAACTTCGGAACAATTAGCTGAGCAATGTTATATCAGCGCCGCCTACCTCCGCCAAATTGAAAGCGGCAAAAAAGTTCCTAGTTTGCCTTTGTTTATTTCATTGTGTAACGAGTTAAATGTATCTCCCAATTATTTATTGCAAGACCTGCTTTCCCACTCTGATTTGGATAGTATTCCTGAGTTGTTGGATGCCGCCAGCCCACAACAAAAAGAATTAATCCTTTCTGTTGTTCAAACCGCATTAGAATACCTTTCACACAATACATAAAACAAGGAGCGACTGCGTATACAGTCGCTCCTTGCTTTTATTTCTCTTTTTTGTCGCGTTTCGCCGCGACAGCACGACCAACCTTTTTGCGCCGCCAAAAAGGTTGGATAAAAAGGCGGTGGCAAGCTGCCGGTAAGCACTGCCTACACAAGTGACATTGTAGGTACCCCCTTTGCCTAGTGGAGCCTTATCAGCCGCTAAAGGCCAACCGCGACAAAAAAAAGCGGCTGTGTATACAGCCGCTTAAAAATACCTCATCAGTCACCTTCGGTGACAGCTTCTTCAAAGGAGAAGCCTTTGGGCGCCCCCTTTGCTCATGTGGGATTCCAGCCTTCCCCTTATAGGGGATGCTCTTAACAGAGCGCGGTGGCCCGGCACCGCCGGGCCGGATGAGGTATACCGGTAGCATGCGCCGCTAAAGGCCAACCGCGACAAAAAAGCGGCTGTGTATGCAGCCGCTTAAAAACGCCTCATCAGTCACCTTCGGTGACAGCTTCTCCAGAGGAGAAGCCTTTAGGTACCTCCTTTGCTTGGTAGGCCCCTGCCTTCCCCTTTTAGGGGAAGGTGGCCTGGCTGCGCCAGGCCGGATGAGGTATACCGGTAGCATGCGCCGCCAAAGGCCAACCGCGACAAAAAAAGCGGCTGTGTATACAGCCGCTTAAAAATACCTCATCAGTCACCTTTGGTGACAGCTTCTCCAGGGGAGAAGCCTTTGGGCGCCCCTTTTGCAAGAGGAACCTATTGCAGTTTTTCCCGCACTTGATCCTCGGTAAAGGTTGTGGTTCCTTCCCCTTCGGTCTCACAATTTTTTCTGACAAAGGTGCCGTCGGGCTGGACCTCCATCTGGCCATATTCGCCGCAGAAAAGCTCATAGCTGCCTTCGGGCGTAACGCCGCCATCGATGCTGCCAGCCAGATAAAAAAGATACTCTTTTCCTGCTTCAGGCGGCTTGCTTCCGTCAAAGGTTATGTGCAAGATGCTGTTTTGTTTTTCCGCTTTATCCCGCAAGAATTCTTCCTCGGAGGCATACTCTCCATGGGCCCGCATGGAGTCCTCCCCGAGATTGTCGAACTCTGAAATATAGCCTCCGTAGGCATAAATCGTCTGTTCGCCGGCTGGGATATCCCCTTTCAGGGATTCGTAAACCGTCACCCGGATCACTGTCCAAGGCTGTTTCCCCTGGCTTTCGTCCTCGGTTCGGTTGACGATAATATAGTCGACATCCTCTACTTTGGCCCTTACCACAAAATCCGCTTTTGATGAAATATTATCAAAAGTAGGCATGAAAGCCACATCTCGCACCAAATAGGATTCCTTGATTGTCTTTCCCGCAAACTGCTGGGGAACTTGCTGTTTTTGCTCGGCTGTCTCCTCCTGACTCAGTGTTTGTGAGGAAATATTCTCCGTCTCGTCATGCTGTTTCGCGCATCCGGCCATTGCTATTAACAATAAGACGGACAATAATAAGGCTGTTATTGTCTTCATCATAACGTCCTCCCATCTTTTTAATCGCCTGTAAAACGGCCGCCTTCACCTATATAGACCCCCAAAAAGAGAAAATTGTTCAAAAAAGGGGAGAGTAGTACAAAAAATATCGGATTTATAAAAACACCTCATCAGTCACCTTCGGTGACAGCTTCTCCAGAGGAGAAGCCTTTTGAGCCACTATATAGATGGGGTTATTTTTTCTTTTTTGGAAGTTCGGGTAAACAGCATCAGTTTCCGCCGGGCAAAGGGGGTACCTACAATGTCACTTGTGTAGGCAGTGCTTACCGGCAGCTTGCCACCGCCTTTTTATCCAACCTTTTTGGTGGCGCAAAAAGGTTGGTCGTGCCGTCGCGGCGAAACGCGACAAAAAAGCGGCTGTGTATGCAGCCGCTTAAAAACACCTCATCAGTCACCTACCGGTGCTAAGCCGGATGAGGTCAGAAAAAGGTCTGCAAAACTTTCGTTTTGCAGACCTTCCTTTTTACCGCCCGGATTTCTGGGCTAAATACTCCAGATATTCGTCGTAGGTCCCCACCCGGTCGGTGAGCTTGCCGTCGTTGCCGATCTCCATAATCCGGTCAGCCACCGTCTGGATAAACTGATGGTCGTAGGAGGAGAACAAAACATTCCCCTTAAAGTCGATAAGGCCGTTGTTCACCGCGGTGATGGATTCCAGATCCAGGTGGTTGGTAGGCTGGTCCAGCACCAGCACATTGGCCCCGAACATCATCATCCGGGAAAGCATACACCGCACCTTCTCGCCGCCGGACAACACCTTCACCGGCTTTAACACATCGTCCCCGGAAAACAGCATCTTACCTAAAAAGCCCCGCAGATAGGTTTCGGTGGTGTCGGAGGAATACTGCTCCAGCCACCGGAGGATGGAAAGCTCGCACCCCTCAAAAAACCCGGAGTTATCCTTGGGGAAATAGGACTGGCTGGTGGTGCCGCCCCATTTATACCGGCCGGAATCCGGCTCCATTTCGCCCATGATGATCTGGAACAGGGTCGTGGTGGCGATCTCATTTTGTCCTACAAAAGCCACCTTTTCTCCCCGGTTGAGCCGGAAGGAGATGTTGTCCAGCACCTTGATGCCGTCGATGGTTTTGCAGAGGTTTTCCACCTCTAAAATATCCTTGCCGGCCTCCCGGTCCATGGTAAAGCCCACATAAGGGTACCGCCGGGAAGAGGCGGGCATTTCCTCCAGCGTCAGCTTTTCGATCAGTTTCCGGCGGGAGGTCGCCTGGCGGGATTTGGATTTGTTGGCGGAAAAGCGCTGGATAAAGCTTTCCAGCTCTTTGATTTTATCCTCTTTTTTCTTGTTCTGGTCTTTAATCATCCGCTGCATCATCTGGCTGGAATCATACCAGAAGTCATAGTTGCCCACGTAAATTTTGATCTTGTTATAGTCCACATCCACAATATGGGTGCAGATATTGTTTAAAAAGTGCCGGTCATGGGAGACGACGATCACCGTACCTTCGTAGTCCATCAAAAAGTCTTCCAGCCAGTTGACCGAAAGCACATCCAGGCCGTTGGTGGGCTCGTCTAAAAGGATAATGTCCGGCTGGCCGAACAGGGCCTGGGCCAGCAGCACTTTAACCTTTTCCTTTTCCCCAAGGCTGCCCATCTGCTCCGACAAAAGCTCGGTATCAAGGCCCAGGCCCTGTAAAATCCGGCCCGCCTCGGTATCCGCGTCCCAGCCGTTTAATTCCGCGAATTCCCCTTCCAGCTCAGAGGCCAAAATCCCGTCTTCCTCGGTGAAATCCTCCCTGGCGTACAGCGCTTCCTTTTGCTGCATGATCTCATACAGCCGGGGATTCCCCTGGATGATGGTGTCCAGCACCGAAAATTCATCATAGGCAAAGTGGTTTTGTTTGAGCACCGACATGCGGGTTTTGGGATCCACAATCACCTCGCCGCTGGAGGGCTCCAGCTCCCCGGATAAAATCCGCAGGAAGGTGGATTTTCCCGCGCCGTTCGCGCCGATGACCCCATAGCAGTTGCCGGGGGTGAATTTTAAGTCCACATGGGAAAACAAAGCCTGACCGTTAAAGTTTAAGCTCACATTGGATACTGTAATCATTTAATTCCTCCATTTTACGCGATACCAATCGGATACCCGCTCCAGGGCGCGGCAAAACCGCCGGGATAGCCTTTATTCGCACGCCGTTATTGCCGAAAAACAAAAATCAAGCGTTAAACTGTCAAAACCGGCGACAGACCCATAAAAATCGTCACGCAGGCGGACCGACGCGCAAAGGTTCATTGCAAAATGATAAATTTTGCAATGAACCGGCATAGCCGCTGTAGAGGCGGTTTTCGGCACTGAAATGATTAGAAGGGGGAAAAGCCCCTCTTCTACAAGCTCTGCGGCTATTATACCATATGATGATTAATTGGCTGTTGAAAGCCGGTATTGATCGGTTAAATCGTCAAAAACCGGCGACACGTGCGGCGGTTTTTGACATACAGCAAATCCCGCAATGCCGGGATTTGCTGGGGGAATGTTAGAAGGGGGGCTTGCCCCTCTTCTACAGACTCTGTGGCTATTATACCATGAGCACAGCGTGCGAATGGTATAATTGGCGATTTTCACCGGTTGCCCCGTTAGGGGCGAGGTGAACGCCGTAAAGATAACGTATAATAGCCGTTTCACGGTTATTATACCACACTTTTTAAAAAACGGAAGGGGAAATACTCCTCTTCCGTTTTTTAAAGGGTTTTATTCCTCGTCGGAGGCATCTGCGGCGGGGGCATCCCCATCAGGGGGCGGGGGGAAATCCTCCTCCGGGCCCAAAACGTCCGCAACCGTCACCCCGAAGATTTTGGAAAACGCCCAAAGCTCCCGGTCGCACAGCCGCCGGGAACCGTATTCGATCCCCGACAAAGCGTCCACGCCCATGTGCACGCCATAGGGAGCCAGCATAGCCACCGTTTGCTTCCGGCTGAACCGGCAGTACTGCCGGTAAAACCGGATCCGTTTGCCGCAAAGATTTTTTTGCGCCCCTTCTTGGAGCAGCGCCCCCTTTGATCTTCTCATACTGAATCACCCTCCTAATTTTGTAGATATAAAATGTATCTATTTTCCCATCTTAACACAAATTCGTTCTATAATAAATACATTCCTATAGAAAGATGTTTTTATGGAAACATTCGTTTGATTGTTTGAATGAACAACGAGCGATAAACACTGGTGAAATCCAGAAGCAAAAAATGCAGCTTAAATACTTAAAAAAGCAGCTGTCGGGATGATGTATGGATATAAGAATATTAGGGAAGCGAATCAACACCATAAGAAAACGCCGAGGCCTTACCTCGGAAAAATTGGCGGAAAAATGCTGTATCAGCGCGGCCTATCTGCGTCAGATTGAAAGCGGAAGAAAAACACCCAGCCTGCCTCTTTTTATCTTGCTTTGCAACCGGTTTGAAGTGCCTCCCGGCTACCTGCTGCAAGACACCGTTTCCAGCTGCGGCCAGATGAGTAACGCGCAGATTTTGCAGCTGATCCGGGCGTTTGTGGAATCCTGTGAACAGGAAAAAGGCCCGATAGAGCTTCCGCCCAAGATCAAAGCCCAACAGGATTAGCTTTTTTATCTTCTCTCTCATATGCCAAAAGGCCCGCAGACGCAAACCTGCGGGCCTTTTGTAGGATGGGGGTAGTATGGTGTAGATGTCGGCGATCGCAGTAATACATGGCAATGCAGCCGTCAGCAGGCGCAGCGGGCGCCGGGTTCTTTTCCGGTTTGTCTGCAACCAGCGACTCGGTGGTGAGCACCATGGCGGCGACAGACGCCGCGTTTTGCAGCGCGCTGCGGCAAACCTTGGTGGGGTCTACGATGCCGCTGGCGATCATATCATCCCGGTATTCCTCTTTCGCGGCGTCAAAGCCATAGCCGACCTTGCCGGAGTTCATCACTTTGTCCACGATCACGCTGCCTTCCAGGCCGGCGTTTTTCGCGATCTGGCGAATAGGCTCCTCCAAAGCTTTCACAACAATGGACACACCGGTTTTCTCATCGTTGTCCACGGTATCCAACAGTTTTTCCACGTCGGGGATGGTGTTGAGCAGCGCGGTTCCGCCGCCGGCCACAATGCCTTCCTCAACAGCAGCCTTGGTAGCGGCCAGAGCGTCTTCGATGCGGAGTTTTTTCTCCTTCATCTCCACTTCGGTGGCAGCGCCGACCTTGATGACGGCTACGCCGCCGGCCAGTTTCGCCAAGCGCTCCTGCAATTTTTCTCTATCAAAATCAGAGGTGGTGTTGTCAATCTGGGTGCGGATCTGGCTGACTCTTGCAGCGATGTCGTCTTTATTGCCAGCGCCGTCCACGATGATGGTGTTTTCCTTCTGGACTTTGACCTGACGGGCGCGGCCCAGCTGCTGCATGGTGGTGTCTTTGAGCTCCAGGCCGATCTCTTCGCTGATAACCTGGCCGCCGGTGAGGATGGCGATATCCTGCAGCATCTCTTTGCGGCGGTCGCCAAAGCCGGGGGCTTTCACCGCTACGCAGGTGAAGGTGCCGCGGAGCTTGTTGAGGATCAGGGTGGACAGAGCCTCGCCCTCCACATCCTCGGCGATGATAACGAGCTTTTTGCCCGCCTGGACAATCTGCTCCAGCAGGGGCAGGATGTCCTGAATAGAGGAGATCTTCTTATCGGTGATCAAGATCAGCGCATCGTCGATGACCGCTTCCATCTTGTCGGTGTCGGTGCACATATAAGGGGTGATGTAGCCCCGGTCAAACTGCATGCCTTCTACCACTTCGCTGTAGGTCTCGGCAGTTTTGCTCTCTTCAATGGTGATAACGCCGTCGTGGGAAACTTTCTCCATAGCCTCGGCGATCAGGTTGCCGATGGTCTCATCCCCGGCGGAGATGGTGGCGACACGGGCGATATCCTTGGTGCCGGAGATCTTCTTGGAATTTTTCACAACCGACTCTACCGCCGCGTCAACCGCTTTCTGGATGCCTTTTTTGACAACCATGGGGTTAGCTCCAGCGGCTACGTTTTTCATGCCTTCCCGCACCAGCGCCTGCGCCAGCAGGGTAGCGGTGGTGGTACCGTCGCCGGCAGCATCGTTTGTTTTGGTGGCGACCTCTTTTACAAGCTGAGCGCCCATGTTCTCAAAGGGATCTTCCAGCTCGATTTCCTTGGCGATGGTCACGCCGTCATTGGTGATCAGCGGAGCGCCGAATTTTTTGTCCAGCACCACATTTCTGCCCTTGGGGCCCATGGTGATCTTGACAGTGTCCGCCAGTTTATCAATACCGGTCTGGAGGGCTTTTCTGGCATCCTCCGCAAAAATAATGTCCTTTGCCATCAGTAATCAATCCTTTCCGTTACGGTTTCTTATCAAAAGGGATTCGCTTTTTACAAAAGGGGCTTCGGGGGTTATTCTACAACCGCCAGCACATCGCCCTGACGCAGGATGGTAACTTCCTCGCCGTCCACCTTTACTTCGGTGCCGGCATATTTGCTGATGAGCACTTTGTCGCCCACCTTCAGCTCCATCTTGACTTCTTTTCCATCCACCATGCCGCCGGGGCCTACTGCGATTACTTCAGCAACCTGGGGCTTTTCTTTTGCAGAACCGGCCAGGATAATCCCGCCTTTGGTGGTTTCCTCCGCTTCTACCATTTTAATAACAATCCTATCGGCAAGAGGTCTAATCGTCATTTTTTATTCCTCCCTAGTGAATTTTGATAACTGTTAGCACTCATTCTCCTGGAGTGCTAACAGTACCTATTTTATCCAATAATTATGAAAAATCAAGCCTTGAAATATGAACAAAATAAAAATTGGGGAATTCCATAAAGAATTTATAAGGAAAATTCCCGGTTTTATGCAAGCCTCCAGTGAAAAGCAGCGCATCTTAGCGCTGTGCACAGCGCAAGGCCACCCAGCCGCCGTCTTCCAGACGCTCTTTCACGGCAAAGCCCTCCCCCTTAAGGGCGTCGAGCACATCCTGCTCCCTGGTGTCGATGATGCCGGAAAGCAATAAGCAGCCGCCGGGAGCCATTCTGCTCCCAATTTCGGACAGCAGGCTGATGATTACATCCGCCACAATGTTCATGCAGACCACGTCATATTCCCCGGCGGTCTGCTCCTTGGTGGACAAAAGGTCGCCGCAGTAAAACCGCACCTTGTCTTTTACCCCGTTAAGCTCCGCGTTTTCATAGGCGATCTTCACCGCCATCTCGTCAATGTCGATGCCCACAGCGCTCTTCGCACCCAGCAGCACCCCGGTGATCGCCAGAATCCCGCTGCCGCAGCCCACGTCAAACACCTGCATCCCCGGCTTTATTTGCTGCTCTAAAAGCTCCATGCAAAGGCGGGTGGTGTTGTGCTGGCCGGTGCCGAAGGCCATGCCGGGGTTTAAAATCACCGGGATCCGCCCCGCTTCCTCTTTCTGTTCCCAGCAGGGGCAGATGAGCAGCCGCTCACCCACCGGGGTGGGGTGGTAATATTTTTTCCACTCGTTGGCCCAGTCCTCCTCGTTAATGTCCGAAAGCTCCATAAAAAGCCGCCCTAAGTCGATGCCGGGGCAGAGGGAGGGGAGCTCTTTTATCCTGCGGCGGATCTCCAGCAGCATATCCGCCCCTTGTGGATTGCGGGGCAGGTAAAAGGTCACACAGGTCTCACAGTCCTTTAACCGCAGCAAGCTTTCATCCACCATATCCCAGTGAACGGTGGTATCGGTTAAAAACTCCTCAAAATCCTTGGCGTCCTCGATGGAAAACCCATTAATCCCCGCGCCTACCAACATGCCGCACACGCAGTCTGCTCCTTCGGTGGTGGTATAAATCTTTGCTTGTGTCCATTCCATTTTTATTTCCATCCTTTTTCCGTTTATTTTTCCGCGATCTTTGCCAGCATCTCCAGCTCGGTCAGTTCTCCGCCCGGGCAGGGATCCTTCCGCTGCCGGCCGGTAAACTGAAAGCCCATATGCCGGTAAAAATCAATGGCGTTTTGGTTGCCGTCCAGCACATATAACACGACCTGCGGGAAGGGAAGGCGGCGAAAGCACTCTTTTAGCAGCGCCCGGCCCAGCCCCTGTTTTTGATAAGCCCGCAGCAAATACAGCCCGATCACCTCGGAGGTATCTTCCCGCTCCACAAAGGGACGCGCTTTGGCGGCATAGCCCACAAAGCCGGCCACCTCCCGCTGTTTTGTTAAAACGACCAGGGCGTCGCCCAGCCGGTGCGCGGCGATATCCACGCACTGTTCCAGCGTGCGGGAGTTTAGGACTTCATCCGGCATTAGTCCCCGGTAGGTCTCCTCCCAGCCCTGGTAAAGAACCTTTCCCACGCCGGCGGCATAGGCAGGCTCCATATCCTGAATGGAAAAACCCTTTGGCAGCACCGGAACCCCTCCTTTTTTCTGTGATAAATCCCTTCCTTCTTACCTTACCATATTTTTCAGAAACTCTCAATGCAAAAAAAAGTACTGCAAAGCAACCACTTTGCAGTACTCTTTAAAATCAATGTTATTTAATTGCCGAAGGGATTGGTCTGCTGCTGGGTGGTGGAAGAGGTGAATTGCCCTCTGTCCTCCTCCAAGGTCACCGTAACGTTAAAGGTGGTGCCGTCCCGTCCTGCGGCAGAAAAGCGGTAAATGGTCAATTCTACCGTGTCTCCCGGCTTTTTGTTTTCCAAAATACTAGCGACTGTTTCCGCATCGCTTACATTCTGGCCGTCGATCTGGGTAATGATATCCTGGGAACGCACGCCCTGGGCATAAGCGTCGGTGGTCTCGTCCACATCGATGACAAACAGGCCGGCAGGGACGTTTGACAGCTGGGCGGACACCTCGTCGATCTGCTGATAGGTGATGCCGATGCGGGGCCGGTCTTTTACATAGCCGTACTGCATCAGGGAATTGATGACAGGCAGCGCTTCGTTGGTGGGGATGGCAAAACCGATGCCCTCATAGTCGGTGGCCGCGATCTTGGAGGAGTTGATGCCGATGACCTGGCCGTATTCGTTGACCAGCGCGCCGCCCGAGTTACCGGGATTGATGGCCGCGTCAGTCTGAATGCAATTCATATCATAGCCGGTGGAGCTGTCTCGCACCAGCCGGTCGGTGGCGGAGACGATTCCCTGGGTAACGCTTCCCGCCAGGCTCAGCCCACTGGGGTTGCCGATGGCCAGCACCGTTTCGCCCACCTCAACCTGAGAGGAATCTCCCAGCGTGGCAGGGGAGAGGTTGTCGGCATCGATCTTGATAACCGCTAAATCGGTTCTGCTGTCGACTCCGATTGTTTCAGCAGTGTATTCCTCTTCGTTGTCCAGCACCACCTTGATGCTGGCAGCGTCTTCAACCACATGGGCGTTAGTGACAATATAGCCGCTTTCGTCCAGGATGATGCCGCTGCCCTCCGCTGAGGCCTGCCCAATCTCCTGAATCGACTGGGCCTGGGTGTACACCACAATGCCCACTACAGAAGGCCGGACCTTTTTGGCGATAGCAGTGGTAGTCATCTTGCCGTCGGAGGTAGTCTCTGTGGTGTTGGTTTCGGGCTTATTCTCCAGCGTCAAATCGGGAGCGTCAGCGTTTTGCTGTTCGCTGGAAGTGCTTCCTGTATCCGTCCCTCTGGACTGAAGGATGGCATAGCCGGCAAAGCTTCCCGCCGTCAGCACAAACACGATGGTAATCACGATGGAAAAGATCATCAGCCCCTTGTTTTTGTGCTGTTTTGGGGGCTTGGCATTGTCTTGAAAGTTGCCGGGTTGGTCATAGTCCGGGAAAGCCCATTCGCCTTGTCCGGTTTTAGGCGGATGCGCCGCAAAGGGCGAACCGTTTGGCGGTGTGGTCTGATAAGCATTCCCGGGGGTGCCATAACCGCTCCCCACTCCGCTATAGGAGGGCTGTGCCTGTCCATAGGAGTCCTGACCGGCGGCATGCGATTGCCCCTGATCGAAGGAAGAAGGCTCCTGCGCATTTTGGGAAGCAGCCGGTTCTCCCGCCGGAACGTCTTGCCCGGGAGCGCTGTTATCCCAGGAAGAGGACTGCTCGGTTTCCGGTTGTTCCCGAGGGTTGCTTTCCCGCATGGTAAAGGTCTCTCCCTCCACCGTGGAACCGTCCTGCTTTGGCTCTTCCGGCTGGTTATTCTGGTTATTTGTATTCATTGGATTGTTAAAGTCATCCATAAGGATTCCCCTTTCCAGAAATCAAGTTCTTTCAGCACACTTTTCAGTATACCGGCAGGATGTGAATAAGAAGTAAACGTCTCATAAATCCTTAAACCAATAATTTTTAACTTTTCTTTAACTTGGGCGTCAGCTTGGAATGCTTGCCCGCAGGAATAGAAAAGACAAACTCGGTGTATTCTCCCTGAATGCTGCGCACCATAATATCGCCCTGGTGGAGATTAACAATGGATTTAACAATATAAAGCCCCAGGCCCACGCCGTTTTTATCCAGGCTTCTGGACTTGTCGGTTTTATAGAACCGGTCAAACACATGGGGAAGCTCGTCTTTCGCGAGCCCCTGTCCGGAATTTTTGACCCCGACGATGACAAAACCGTTTTCCTTCGTCAGGTTAAACTCCAGATATCCGCCGTCGTTGACGAATTTCACCGCGTTTTCCGTCAGGTTGTAAATCACCTGGTGGATAAGATCCGGATCAGCCTCCACCAGCAGCTTTTCGTGGTCAAGGCCCCGCACCTCCAGGTGCTTGGCGTCGATCTGCTGCTCAAAGCTGAACACCGTCTGGCAGATGGTATCCACAATATTAAAGGAGGAGTAGTTAAGCTTCATCTCGCCCGCTTCGATCTTGGCCATGTTGAGCATCGAACGCACCAGCCGGGACAGACGCTTGATCTCATCGGACACAATTTGCAGATAATGCTTTTCCTTGTCGGGAGGGATGGTGCCGTCCAAAATTCCGTCAATAAAGCCGCCGATGGAAGTCATGGGCGTCTTCAGCTCGTGGGAGACATTGGCTACAAACGAACGGCTCATATTCTCCTGAATGGAAAGGGAATTGGCCATGTTGTTTAAAGACAGCGCCAGCTGGGCGACCTCATCTTCACCATGCACCTGTATCCGGGCGGAAAAATCCCCCTGGCCAAACCGCTTGGCGGCCACAGACATCTCCCGCAGGGGCTTTACCATCTGGCGGGTGCTGAAATACAGGATAATTGAAGAAAACAGCAAAACAGTGACAGAGGAAACCAAAAAGATCTTAAAGATTTCCACCAAAAATACATTGAGGGTGTTGGCCGGGGTTGCGGCAAATACAAAGCCCAACAGCGTCCCGCTGTCCGACCGGAAGGGGACCCCTACGGTGTAATAGGCTTCTTTATAAATGCCGCCGAAGGTGCCGGTAGCCTGGTAACCGCTTTGCTGAGTGATGCTTAAAATAGCCTCCGGCACCTTATAGGTGGTATGAACACAGGGCTCCTCCTCGGTGCAGTAAAGGGTCTTTCCGCTGCTGTCGGTGAGGAAGAAATTCGCTTCGGTCGCCGAACTCAGGACGCTGAAGGAGATCGCCACCGTGTCCAAAGAGACCTCATAATTACCGGTGGTCAGGTTTACCTGGGTATCGTTTTTGGCCATCCGTGCCGCCATATCCACGTTGGTGGACAACAGGGTATATTTTTCGTTTTTAAAATACTGGGAGGCAAACGCCAGCAGCACAGCGCCCAGCACCGTGATGCTGATAATGATAATCGCCGCACAAACGGAAAAATATTTGGCAAAGATACTTTTTTGCATGGATCATCCGCCGTTTCTATTCATTAACCTCAAATTTGTATCCAACGCCCCAGACGGTTTTCAGCGCCCATTTGTCGGATACTCCTTCCAGCTTTTCACGAAGTCGTTTAACATGTACGTCGATGGTGCGGGAGTCGCCGTAATATTCAAATCCCCACACCTCGTCCAGCAGCTGATCCCGGGTAAACACCCGATTGGGATTGGAGGCTAAATGGAACAAAAGCTCCAGCTCCTTGGGAGGGGTGTCGATCACCTTGCCGTCCACCTTCAGCTCATAACGGGTCATGTTGACGGTCAGCTTGTCATAGCTGACCTCCTTGATCTCCCCGCCGCCGCTTTGCTGGTTAATCCGCCGGAGCACCGCTTTAATACGGGCCACAATCTCCTTGGTGTCAAAGGGCTTGACCACATAGTCATCGGCCCCCAGCTCCAGCCCCAGCACCTTGTCGAAGGTTTCACCCTTGGCGGTGAGCATAATAATCGGCACGTTGGATTTTTTGCGGATCTCCCGGCAGACCTGCCAGCCGTCCAGCCCGGGGAGCATGATGTCCAGTAAAATCAGGTCCGGCTTTAAGGCGTTAAACTTTACCACCGCTTCCTCACCGTCGTGGGAGAGGATTACGCTGTAGCCCTCTTTTTCCAGATACAGCCGCAAAAGCTCGCAAATATTTTTATCGTCATCTACAACCAAAATTTTTCCTAAAGACATGGTTTTGTACCTCCTTCGTTTATCGGCAGGTTTCCTTGACAGAGACCTGCTTAAAAGCAGACCCCGCAATTATTAATTACAGTTAATATTATAATCTATTCATATTTTCAGAAGTGAACATTTTATAAACCTTTTTCCATAACTTTTTTAAACAAAATTCATCATATTATGTCGAGCGGTGCAGTTTAAAACCAATCCCGCCAATGGGTGAGCTGTTTTTCTCTTTTTCCAGGCCTTTTCTCCCGGGGAAGGCTTGCAGAATTTTGCCGTCCCATGTATAATACAGATAGCTCTATGCAGACAGCTGCATGCAGATAACTGCATGGAACAATTCCCCTTGTTTCGCCGCGCTTTTCTTCAGGCGGCGGTTTTTTATTGCGCCGCAGTAAAACCGCGGGACAACAAGAAGGCAGGAATACAACACAGCGTTAAAAACGCAGGAATACAGCCGGAAAGGGTTGACGAAAGGTATGAAACTTGGCATGGTAGGACTCCCAAACGTGGGAAAAAGCACACTGTTTAACGCGATCACCAACGCCGGCGCCGAGTCGGCGAACTACCCCTTCTGCACCATTGAGCCTAATGTGGGCGTGGTGTCGGTGCCGGACGAGAGGTTGGATAAATTGGCCGAAATGTATCAGCCGGACAAATTCACCCCCGCCGTTTTGGAGTTTGTGGACATCGCCGGGCTGGTAAAGGGCGCCTCCAAAGGGGAGGGGCTGGGCAACAAATTCCTGGGGGATATCCGGGAGGTGGACGCCATCGTCCATGTGGTGCGCTGCTTTGAAGACCCGGACATCATCCACGTCAGCGGGGAGATCGGCCCTGCCCGGGATATTGAAACCATTAATCTGGAGCTTATTTTCTCCGATCTGGAGATTTTGGACCGCCGGATCGACAAGGCCAAAAAGATGGTAAAGGCGGACAAAAAATACCAGGCGGAGGTGGACTTCTTAGAGGCTTTAAAGGCCCATCTGGAGGAAGGAAAGCCCGCCCGCAGCTTTCCGTTTACTGAGGAACAGGCGGAGCTTGTCAAAGGCTTTAACCTTTTGTCCTATAAGCCGGTGATCTACGCTGCCAACATGTGCGAGGACGATTTTATCAACAACATCGACACCAACCCTCACTACCAGCAGGTCAAGGAGATCGCCGCGGCGGAGCATGCGGCGGTGCTTCCCATCTGCGCGAAAATCGAAGAGGAGATTGCCGACATGTCCCCGGAGGACAAGGCGATGTTTTTGGAGGAGTTAAACCTCCACGAATCCGGCCTTGACCGGATCATCAAGGAAGGGTATTCCCTGTTAGGGCTTATCTCCTATCTCACCGCCGGCAAGCAGGAAGTCCGGGCCTGGACCATCACCAAGGGCACCAAAGCGCCCCAGGCGGCGGGTAAAATTCACACCGACTTTGAAAAGGGCTTTATCCGGGCGGAGGTTATCTCTTTTGACGACCTGATGGCCTGCGGCAGCATGAACGCCGCCAAGGAAAAAGGCCTGGTTCGGCTGGAAGGAAAGGATTACGTGATGCAGGACGGGGATATCGTCCTGTTTAGGTTTAACGTATAAGGCTGATATTGGAAAGCCACAAAGGGCGGGTGAGCGGATGTCGGTATTAAAAAAGTCGGTCATAGCAGGCGTAGGCTATGGTGTTTTCGGCAGTCTGGGGCTCGCCTGCTTGTTTTTTCAGTATACAATGGCTGTATTTAACGACTGGGATCAGTATCCCTACCTTTCTCCCTTCAGCCTCGCTGTGGGAGCCCTTTGCCTGCTTATCTGCGCAGTGATCCTGACTTGGAACATTTGGTTTTTGCGGGAACGGCGGGGAAAAGAAATTCTCCGGCTGGTTGGACTCGAGGTTTTGCTGACAGCCGTCCTGCTGATCCCCTGCCTTTATGGATGGGACTGGCTGGTTGATTCCATTGGAACCCTGTTTTAACAGGATAAAAAGGAACTGTTGCAAAATACAAATTACTATACGAACAGGAATGAAAAAACACGATTTTTGCATCTATCCAATGCAAAAATCGTGTTTTTTCGCTTGCGCCAATCCGGCATTTTATTTGCGGCTGCCTCTTTTGCTGTATCCGGATGGCAGCAGGGATTTTTACCCTTCCAAAATCTCTTTTACCGTTTTCTTGACGGCGTTAAGATCGCTGCTGCACAAAACAGGCAGAAATTTTGCCAGCCGTTCCGGCGCAAAGTCCCACCAGCGCAGCTTGAGCAGCAGCCCGGTCAGCTCCTCATCAAACCGCTTCCGGATCGGTTTCGCCGGATTTCCGCCCACCAGTGTATAGGGCTCCACGTCTTTTGTGACCACTGAATAGGCGGCGACAATGGCGCCGTCGCCGATTTTTATCCCCGGCATAATCACGCTCTTCCGGCCAATCCACACGTCGTTGCCCACCACGGTATCCCCTTTAAAGGGAAGCTGGGAAAGATGAGGCGGCGTATTTTCCGCCCAGGCGCCGCCGAAAACATGGAAGGGGTAGGTGCTCACACTGTTAAGCCGGTGGTTGGCGCTTCCCATGATAAACGTAACACCGCTGGCAAGAGCGCAAAACTTTCCGATAATAAGCCGGTCTCCGAATTCCGGCCAGTTAAACAGCACGTTGTTTTTCTCAAACCCGGTAGGATCCACCGGATCGTCGTAATAGGTGTAATCGCCTACCACAATATTCGGCGCTGTAATCACATTTTTAATATAACAGGACGTTTTATATTCGTTGGGAAAGATTTCGTCGGGGTTTGGAATCTTCATATATAAATCTCCTTATCTGTTTGCTTTATCACCTCCGGCCGTATTTTCTAATCCCGTTGCTACTGCTTTCTTCTTTCGCATTTCCTTCATTTTCTATCGCCTTCCCATAAGATTATCAGGGGATATTGTATCTTTAGTCTATCCCAGCCTGGTCATAAAGTCAATGAATCAGCCAATATCCCCCCATATTGCAAAAAAAGAGCTTCCCCGCAGGGAAGCTCTTTTTATTTAGCCGTCAGGCTTTATTAATTCGCGAAACTATTTCCGTTTCCGTTTGCCGACAATCACAAGCAATCCAAGTGCTGCGCCAGCGCCCAGCAGGGCGATGTCAAACACAGGATTGTGGCCTGTGACAGGAACCTTGACGTCATCGCCAGCTCCGTCGCCGTCGGTGTCGCTGCCGCCAGGGGTGTTGCCGCCGGGGGTGTTGCCGCCAGGCTCGTCGGTGCCAGGCTCATCTGTTCCAGGTTCGTCGGTGCCGGGATCTTCCGTTCCGGGATCGCTGGGCTCAGAGGGCTCAGAAGGATCACTGGGCTCGGAAGGATCGGAGGGTTCACCGTTGATGGAATCATTGAAGGCATCCAGCGCCGCCTGCAGAGCAGCCGTCGCGTCGTCGATCTCCTGCTGCGAACGGTAATCCAGATCCGCAACCGCCTGGGCGTCAGCAATCGCCGCTGCTAAAGCGTCTTTTGCCGCCTGGGTGGTCTGGCCTTCACCGTCGCCGACCTCGGTAGCATCCAAGGTCTCCTGCGCGGAAGCGATCAAATTCTCCAGCTCGGTGTCGCTGACGGTGACAACCGCGTTGCGGAAGTCTTCCACAGCCTGATTGAGAGCAGCGATCGCATCAGCGATCTCCGCGTCAGAGGGCTGTGCGGAATCCGCTACTGCCTGAGCGGCAGCAATCGCTTCTTCCAGTGCGTCTACCGCAGACTGCGGATAGTCGCCGTTCTTGTCGCCGATGACAATGTTCTCATCGTCCAGCACAGCCTGCGCGTTGTTAATCGCCTCTTCAAGCTGTGCTACGCTGATGGTAACAACCGTAAAGGTGTATTCAGAAGTCTCGCCCTGTTCATTTTCCACGACGATTCTCACTTCTACATCCTCTTCAGATTTCGCTACAAACAGGCCATCCGCGCCTACTTCTCTCTCTTCGCCGTTCACATAAACCGTGTAACCGGTGCCGAAAGCGTTCATCACGATGTTGCTGAAGGTGACGCCCGCCTCGTTGTTGTTAGCGGTAACCGTGTAGTTGTGCGTAGCGGGAGCAAAGTCAGGGCTCATGGTGCCGCCGGAAACGTCCACGCCGGTAAGAGAAGGCGTTCCTTCGGTGGGCAGCGAGTATTCCGCGTTGGTGCCGTACACTTCAACCTCCGTAAGAGCCGACCACTTGTTGGCCTCAGGAGTGAGATAGAGTTTCAGGCTGGTGGTTTTGACTGTATCAGTGCCAAAGATCTGGCTCACATCAAAGGTCTGAGTAGCATGAGTCGTCTCAATGGTGATGTCTTTTCTGGTGCCGTCAGAAAGCTCTACAGAAGCAGAGGTAAAGCCGCCGTCATGGCCTCCGGACGGATTGGCTTCATCAAAGTCGCCGCGGATGATGATGTTGAAGCTCTCAACATTTACATCCCGTCCAAAGTCGATGGTATAGGTGGACTCAATATTCTGACTGGGGCCCCAAGACTGTCTCGGATAATCGCCGTGGCCGTCGCGGTTGTTGACAAAACCGTCGATGGCATTGCGAACCAAGAACTGAGCATTGGTGTTGTTTTCATGCGTTCCTGTTGCAGTCGCATGAGGATATGCACCCTCTGCATTAGCGGAATCATAGGGGTTCACAGCCAGGTTCTGCACTTCCTGCATCTCCGCCTCGGTGGGAATCCGGGCGATGACCGTCTGAGTGCTCTGGTTGCGGATAACAGGCGGGAAGATCTGATTCATTTTGTCAGGCAGGGTGTAGGTAAACACGCCGTCCGGCACATAAATGAGCGCCTCTTCCATACGGCTGTCAAATGCAAAGTACAGATACTGTACGCCTTCCGGCAGGGTTACCGTTACGGTATCGCCGGTGGCAACCTTCTTATCAACTTCCATGACAAGCTGGCCGGTGCCGGAAACTTCTGCAATCTGCGTACCCGCAGCGTTTTTGTAGTTCATGCTGAAGTCCAGGTTAACAGGGGCCACGCCGCCGTTTGCCTGCAGGGCTTTGGACTGCTCGTCAAGAGTCTCGTAGAAGTCACGCTTGTGACCTTTTTCCTCGTACTCTCTCATATCGTTAGCAGACCAGTTGTTCGCTTCCTCGTAGTCACCGCGGAAGGGAACGCCCATATCGATCCAGGCCCGCAGAATGTTCAGATCGTCTTCGCTGATTTCAACGCCGTAATGGTCGTTTTCCAGCATGGTAATCACAGCACTCTGGGAAGAACCGAACTGATAGGGATCCAAAACTTCGCACTGGCTCATAGCAGAGATCCAGTTGGTGATGGAGTTGGTGGAATTACCTTTGAACTGAACGCCGGTATTAGTAGAACCGGTCAGCACCAGATAAGACAGCGAGTAGTACATTTTCTCACGCTGGCCAAGCACCTGGTCGCCTTCAAGCGAGAACTGAGGCTCATCCGCTGAAGCTCTTTCCTGGATGACAAAGCCACAATCCATATACTGGCCACCGGAGGTCTGAGAACCGCTGATTGCCAACACGTTGGTACCCTGCTTCATGGCATCCATAAAAGCATAGGTAACGTCGATCTTAAGATACTGAGTAGAATAGCCGTCCAGATAGGTGAGCCGCTGGCCATTCAGATAAATGGTGGGGGACTCGTCGTAGGCAACATTAGCGTAAACTTTATAGTTGCCGCTCTGGATCTTCTGATAGATATCCGAAGAAATGGTGAAATCTTTCCGCAGCCAGATGTTGCTGGTGTCCCACTTGGTATTGGAAGCGCCACCGGTGAAGCCGTTGTTGCCAAAGCCGCCGGTTTTGTTCATCTGCCAGCCGTTGCTGGTAGAAGGCGTGTAATCGGTGGTGTACCAATCCGCCGCAGGCTCGGTGGTTCTAAACGCCCAGCCGCTCTGGGTAATGCCTAGAACGGTTTCATAAGGCCGCTCTACAGCAGCGGATTTTTCCTCCAGCTTCAGGGAAACGCCCATATAACAACCGCCATCAAAGTTTTCAGCATAGATAGCAATGGTGTTCTCGCCTTCGTGCAAAATATCCGCTACTTTATTAGTGATATCAAAGTCTTTATAGGTGGTAATGTAATTGGTATTGTTATTATTGCTCTTATCAAAAACCTGTACGCCGTTGATGTAAACCCGAGGATTTTCATCATAGGCCATGTTCAGAACAAAAGAGCTGTTTTCAATCTGCTCCTGGGTTACCGTAAAGGTGTTGCGCAGGTACAGATATCCGTCTTTGTTAAAGCAATCCCAGTTGGTATTCTGACCGCCGGGAGGGGTATCGCCACCGCCAAAGGGACCTTTACCCTCCTGCCAGCTGTCGTCATTATAATTTTCCGCCATCCAGTTGCTGTCGGAAATAGCGCTGGAAGACTGATAGTACTTAAAGGTGCTGTCCTTTGCCATAATAACCGTTGCGTCATCTGCGGTATCACTATCAACAACCTGGGCGTTGATCATCTGTTCCGCTGCAGCAGTGTCGTTATGGCAGCTAACACAGCTCTTATCCAGGATAGGCTGTACCATTTCGGTATAGCTGAATCCTTCGCCGTTGTTGGAAAGGTACTCTGCATATTCCTCGTCGGTCATGTTCATCCAGCTTTCCTGCTGAATGGACTGAACGCCCTTTCTCATGGCATCCGTAACCTGAGAACCGGAGGGAGGAACGGTGTTCTTATCCTCGTGGCAGCCCACGCAGGAGAAGGTTTCGCCGGGCATCAGGGTGGACCAGCTTCTCATGGACTGCACAACCTCGTTGTTTTCATCCAACAGCTGGAAGTACAACGGGGTATCCGCCGGCGCCGAGAACATGACGGAACCGTCTGCCTCTACTGGCACCACGCCAAGTATTCGCTTGACGTCCCACGCGCCGTTACCGGTTGACACCGGCGTAAACGGGTCGGAGGTACCGGTACCGGAACCCTGGTTTGCACCAACCGCAGAGGTACGGAATTCCAGCGCGACAACACGCAGGTATTTGATATCGCCGTTTGCCGCACGGTCATAGCCTTCCATACCTTCGCCGGCGTATACATCGCCAACGTAGTAGGTGCCGGTGTTGCTGGCATAGTTCACCATGCTGGGACGGCTGAACAGGTCGCGCTGCATGATCGGGACGATCTGGGAAGCAGCAACAGTACCGGTAGCCGCACAGATTTCGGTTTTCTCGCCGGTTTCGGTGTTCATGTAGTAAATGCCGAAACGGGTGTTCGCCTTGTTGTTGGAATCCCAGCCGTCAGGAGCATAGGAAACCAGGAACTCATGATCGTTTAACGCATAAGGATACCGATAGAGCGGACCGCTCTGGTTGCGGTCGTCCACGTTGTGCTCGCTCTGGATACCTTCGTCGTTGGGGAATGCATAGGTGATGGCGTCATCGTCGTTTCTGCCTTCGGCAGTGTCGATGATGACCATCTTGCCGGCCTGCCATACATGGTGGCCGCTTTCGATGGCAACATATTTAGAGTTGGTCCCAGGGATTTCACGGGCATGGAGCAGGGTGGTGGTACGGCCGGTGCCGTTGCCCCACAGCTCGGTCTGGTTGGTGCCGTCCTGCTGCATCTGGAACAGGCCCTGGATAAACATCTGGTTACGGTCGTTGTAGTCCCAGCGGGTGTAGATCACACGTCCGTCGCTGGTGACGGTAGGATAGGTGGTGTGAACCTGATCGTATCCCACACGGGTGATGTTGCTGCCGTCTGCATCGCAGATGTACAGGTTGGAAACCGGCACATGCCAGCAGTCGATGTTCTGGATAATACGGGAGGAGCTGAAGACAATCTTGCCGTTGGGCAAAAACTTGCCTTCAAAGTCCGCAACACCCGAACCATAGGTAAGCTGTTTCAGTGTAGACTCCGGATTGGCAACCGTCAAATCCATGGTGTACAGATGATAGTCATCTGCAGAATTTTCTCTGTAGGAGAACAGAACAGTAGTGCCGTCTGCGGAAACATCCGGGTCACGGATGACGCCGGTATTGGTAGAGAGCAGCACGGTCTCGGTGGTCTCAAGCTGACCGGAAGCGGTGGTTTCCACATCCAGCCGGATCAGCTGAGCGCCGGGACGGAAGCTGATGTCGCCGCCGTCGTTTCCTTCAGGGCCATGCTGGCCGTTCATTTCATCGCTTAAGCCCTCGGTATAAGCGTAGTGGGAACCGCCCAAAGGCTTGTTGCGCACCACGATGTAGCTGTTTGTCAAATCGGTGATCGAGCTGTAATCGCCGCCGACGTTGCCAACAACATTGGTCGTTCTGGATACCGATTCCGCAATCGAAGAAAGGGGAGCGATAACCGAAAGGACTAAAGTCAACGATAAAACAATTGACCAGATTCGTTTCTGTTTTTTCATTATTCTCAGCCCCTTTCTTAGTATACGATTCTATAATCGGTGGCCAGCTTGACGCTGTCGTCCGCCGCGTCGGTAATCGAAATCACCGCGTAAGAGCCGGACGCCAGATCGCTGGGCACATCGATTTCAGTGGAGATCTTCGCTACATCACCGACGCCCATGTCCTCGAGGGTCTCGGTTACGCTGCTGCCGGAAATTTCATTGCCCTCAGCATCATACAGGGTGAAGGTCACCTTGGCCTGCTGTGTGGTTTCCAGCTGCTTGCGGATGGTGATGGAGTTGATGGTGCTGCCAGCCAGCAGCTCGTTGACTCCCTCGGTGCCGTCAGAAGCAGTAGAGCGAACCTGCTCGACGCCGTAATACTCGTCCTGATAGCCGATAGAGCCAATGAAATTGGTCAAATCGTCGATCTGAGCATCGGTCAGGCCGTGATTCTCGGGCAGAGAAGCGACAACGGCATCACGCAGGCTTGTAATAGAGCCATTGAAATAGTAGGGAGCCGAACGCCAGAGTTCGACCAGAGTAGCGGTATCCAGGTCACGGTCTTCCCAGCTATAGGCGTCTTTACCGTCCACATAGACAGCAGACTCCTCATGGAATTCCATATCCGTGTACAACGGAGCCGGATGGCAGGTTGCACAACCCTGAGATTCAAACAATTCTTTGCCTCTCTCCGCCGATTCGGTCAAGGTGCCGTCACGGTTGAGGTAGGGGCTCTGCACGGGAGTTAAGGATTTCAGGTATTCATCCATGCAGGTGAGGTCGGATTCAGTGAGGCTGGTGGTCTGAACACTGGCGCGGACGTTGTCTTCCGCGGTCGGTTCTGCACCAGTTGCCAGGACCGGAGGCGTACGGTGAGAATATACTAAAGACTTGGTGCTCTTAGGAGTACCGGCGCCGTCGCCCAGCTCATCCCAGTTGAAGCCGTCCGATCTCCCTTCCGGATGGCAGGAAGCGCAGCTCTCCCACTGCTGGTAACCTTTGGTGCCGTCGTTCCACAGGGTTTCGCCGGTGCGAACTGCGTTTGCCTCAGGCTGCTCGCCCAAAGAGATAGCGCCGGTCACCGCGTTGTTTTCCAGATCAACAACGGCTACATTGCCGGTGAAGTACTGACATACATACACGTTGCCATTCGCCACGGCAATCTCACGGTTGCCTTCGCCGTCCAGATCGATCTTGTTGCGCAGGCCGTCCAGGAAGGGGAGGTAGTCGGCGATATCCGCCACGGTGGCTACATCCTCATTTTCGCCGGCCGCCACTTCGTCGATCCGGTCCATAAGTTCGTTGGTGTCGATGGTGAAGATCTGATGGGCACCGGAAATAGACACCACCAGGTCGTCGCCGTTCATGGCAACGCCCCAGGGGTTGGGAGCGCCCAGTTCCACCTCATCCAACAACACAGAGGTCACCAGTTCGTCGGTGTTCGCGTCGATGATAGAGATGGCGTTGGTGTTGACCCAGCCTCTGTCAAGCTGAGAAGTGGGGTACGCATACCGTCCCAGCACATGGGAAACGTATACATACTCGTCATCAGAGGTGATGCTCTTAACATTGTTGGAGCCGTTGGTCAGCTGGATCTGATCGACCACAGTGTTGGTTGTCGTGTCGATAACAGCAACTCTGGCAGCCGTGGTTCCTTCTTCGGCAGTGGCAGCATCCTCCGTAAGGTGTTTGGCTACATAGATCTTGTCGCCCACGACCGTCATCGCCCGGGGTTCCCTGCCCACGTCGATGTCGTCGCCAACTTTGTCAAGAGTGTCTTTGTTGTAAACGGATACATTGTTGGTGAAGCGGTTGGCCACATACAGGTTGTCGCCCACCACGACGCCCGCCACAGGGGTATGCCCGGCTTCCGCCGTGTCAACCACGTCCATGGTAGCGGGATCGAGTTTCGCAACCATACCAGCCAGCTCGCCGTAAAGGGCGTAAACGTCATCGCCATCGGTGACAACGCCGCTGACCATCTGGCCGCCCGCGTCCCACGTGTCCGTCACGCTGCCGCTCGCCAGAGAGGCCTTGTAGACCTTCCCGAGAGTGGCGTCCGCGACGAACGCGTTATCTCCCGAAATCGAAATATCCGAAGGGGAGATGTAGGGCTCGTCGTAGCTCGTATAGTCCACGCTGGATGCCAGCGTATAGAAAGCCAGTCCCGCTGCAACGGCAGTCACAGCGACAGCGGCTATCAGGACTTTGAGCTTGGTGTGTTTGTTTTTCATCCCTTTAACCTCTCTTCAAAAAATTTTGTATACGCTGCCACATATACAATAGGGAACTAAGAATAAGAGTGCTCGCCGGAAGCGCCGAAGATGTTGACGCCCTGGAAAGCCATAAACAGTGCGACGATTCCGAGAATCGTAAAGACGTACTGGAACTTTTGCAAGGATTTATATTTGCGGCAATGCAGGTACAAAGCGTAGAACACCCAGGTAACCAGCGCCCAGTTTTCCTTGGCGTCCCAGGACCAGAACTCCGTCCAGACCTGATTCGCCCAGATAGCGCCTAAAAGGAGCCCCGCCGTCATAAAGGGGAAGGCGACCAAAACCAGGTTGTGAATCCCTCTGTCCAAGTTTGCCCGGTTGCCTTTGTTGAAAAACCAGATCACACTCAGCACAGAGGCCACCGCGCACAGGGAATAGGAAAGCATATAGCAGAAAACGTGGGGGACAAAATACACCGACTGCAAGGCCGGCACAAAATGCCAGATCAGCGTCGCGTTCATGATACAGCAGCCGATCATCACCACACCGGAGCACAAATTAAAATACGGGGAAACCCACTCATCCTTGTGGACCAGCACCATATAAACATTTGCCAGCGTAAAGCAAAGCCCTAAAAAGGTGAGCACCTGGTACATACTGACAAAGGGAACATAGCCGTTGTTCACCCAGTTGGTAGCGACCACCACGGCGTTTAAAACCCACGCCGCGCCGTTTGCTATGTAAGCGGGCACCCGCTTTTTGCACCAGAACAAAATTGCCGACAGAAAATATCCCGCCGCAGCGACGCCCAAGAGGATTTTCAAAACCAAAATGCTCATTTGGCATCACCCGCTTTCTTTTTGGAACCGGGCTTTTTCGTCTCATTTTTCCCGGAGGCAGCGGCCTGTCTTGGACGAACAAAGCAGGCGATAAAGGAACCGACGATAATCATCACCATGCCCACCGTCACAATGTACTCGCCGGGGTCATATTTAAAGATGAAAGCGGCGGCGTTTTGCGTTTCGTCATAGCTCATCAGATAAATCTTCCAGCCGTTGACCCGCAGGGGATGGTTGACCGAAATGGTGTCCTCCCGGCTCTCCTGAGTCTCGTTGTTGACGATGGTCACATCTCCCAGATAGGATTTCACCGAACTTCTGGGATTGCCGACAATCGAGCCGTCTTCCGTCAGATTGACAACCTGATATTCACCGGCGTCGTCTACAAGGTCTTCCACCGTCTTCTGGCCATATTCGCCGAAGTCGTAGATTCCTTCGCTGTTAATTTCAATATCCGTCGCCAGCTGCTCTTCGGCTACGCCCTCTTCGTTCACCCGGTAGATGTCGTACACCGGCTCGTAATATTCCACCGCAAAATCAGTGACGCCAAACCGGAAGGAACTGAAATTTGCTACATAATTTTCGCCTTTGGTGGGATTCGCTTTTACAAGCTGGTGATAAGCGGAAGCCGACGACCCCTGCTCATTCACCGGGTAGGCCCCCTGGATTTTGATTCCGGCCATGTAGTAGATCATGCTGCCCAGCAGCACGGCGACTAGGCCGATATGCAATAGGTAAAAACCGATTTTTTTAATGTTAAACGGGAATACAAACAGGCAGATAACCTGCGCGATCACAAAAATCCCCAGCAGGACAATTAAACCCCAAATGACCAGGTTGCTCTGAAAATCTGTGTCTATGTGGAAAAACACCTGGCGGGATCCCAAAACGGCGACCACCAGTGCAATCACTGACATCACAACCACAGAAATCTTCATGATTAATTTCATAAACCGATTAAACGTCTCCTTTCCGCAGAGATTTTACCGCCGGTTTTTATCCTGCGGCATTGTATTTTATAGGCACGATATGGTATAATCAACGTGAAATTGAGTAAAAGATTTACATTTACCTGTTTTTTGGGGAAGTTTGTCAAAATTATTTCACAAAACTTCCGATATTTTTTTAGTTATTCTTTACAGTATTTTTTAAAACCAGCATTTTGACGCAAATATTGTAAACAATACCAATGTATATTATTAATATAGTACGAACGGGACAAGAAGAACATAGAGATTACAAATATCAAAAAATGTAAATATCAAACACAGGAGGTGCCTTATGAACGAAGTCATTTATTGGTACTCCCACTCGCTGGAAGGGGAATATCCTTTTCATGTTTCCCTGGCCGGACGAACCGACGGCGACAACTATCTCATGGAGCGCAGCCGTTCCGCTACCTTTGTGGCCGCCTATGTCAAAACCGGCTACGGCTTTCTTACATACGAGGACAAAGATTACCGCCTTTCCCCGGGAGATGTGTTTTTGCTGCATGCCCATTCCCGCCACCGGTACGGAGGGGACAAACAGAACCCCTTCACCTTTTTGTGGTGCAATATTTCCGGGGTGCTGATTTCTTATCTGCTCAACGCCTATGAGCTGGGAGATGTAAATGTCATCTCCGATCCGGGAGCTCTGCAGCTGTTTGAAGAGCTTCATCAGATCTGCCGGGAAAACACGGACGCCAATATTGTGGACGCCCAGTGCGCCGTGAAATTTCACGAAATCGTCGCCTCGGCCGCCCAAAGGGTCAAAGAAGAGGTGCAGACCGAATCCCTGGCCCAAAAGATCAAGCATCTTATTGACAGCAATCTCAAACGCTATCTGACCGTTCATGAGGTCGCCGAGCGGCTGGGCTATTCTGAAGCGCACATCAACCGGGTATTTAAAGCCGCCTACGGGGAGCCCCCTTATCACTACATGCTCCGGACCAAGCTGGTTTCCGCCCAAAAGCTTTTGCAGGGGACCGACCTGCGGGTTAAGCAGGTGGCGGAGTTATTCGGCTTTAACGACGAATTTCACTTTTCCAACGCCTTTTTCAAGCAGTTCGGCTACCGCCCCAAGCAGGTGGAGCGGCGTAAAATCCCGGAATAAAGCTCTATAATGAAAAGGGATCGGCCCGTTGGCAGCCGCTATAACAGATAGTCCGCCGACGCCCGGCCGCAGGTCACCGAGGTGATATACTCCTTGACGGCCAGATGCTCCGGATGAACCTGATAGCCCTCCAGGGCTTTTTGATCCTCCAGCTCGCTGTACAAAACCACGTCGTAGCCGCCAGGGGTAATATTTATTCCCACCTCCGCTTTATAAAGGCCGGGGATTTTTCCGTTTAAAGACTCCAGCATCTGCTTGATTTTTTGCGCGGCCTGCTCCTTATCCGGGGCAGAAATCTTCCACATGACAATATGTTTCACCATTTTATCTCCTCCTGAAAAATTTTACTTTTCTGTCTTCATCTTATCACAGACCCTATGGACAGCGCAAAGACAGTTTTACCAAATTTTTCCTCGTTCTTTCGTGCAGGATGACGCCTATCCCCTTTGAAAACGGCAGAAAAAATGCCTGCTGCAAAACCAGACGTTTTGCAGCAGGCATTTTTAAATCTGGATGCCGTAAATCTCTTTCGTCCGCATAAGCTCCTTTTCCAGCTCCTGACGGGTAACGCCGTACTTCTCCAGCGTTTCATCCCCGAATTCGTTGACCCGGCTGTAAAAATCCAGCGCCACCTCCAGATATTCCATCCTGCCCGGCGCCATCAGTCGGGAAAGTTCTTCCTTAGCCTCTTTGATTTTTCCCTGGCCCAGCAGGGAGAGCAGCCGCATATGGAGAAAGTCGGTCTGGGTATACTGGTTATCCTCCGGCAGTTCGTAACGGGGCGTATCCTTATTAAAAAGCAACCGCGCCATAATCAAAACCATTCCTTCGATCTGACGCATGATATAGTCTTCCTGAAACATTTTTACTTTTCTTTCCTTTCCTCGCCGGACAGCGATCTTACCGACCCCCGGCAAATCAGCCGAGGTTTAAACACCGTCCTGCCGGGCAAAGCGTTATCCTGTATCAGCGAGACCGCTTCTTCCGCCAGCGCCTGAGCCAGCGTCCGGATAGGCTGTGCCACCACGTCCACCGCCATCATGCTGGTCCACTGAAGGTCATCAAACATTAAAAAGGAGATGTCTTCCGGAAAGCGCAGCCCCAGCCGCCGCATGGTCATATAAGCCTGCCGCCCATACCAGTTGGCCACTGCAAAAACAGCGGTGGGCTTTTTTTGCAGCAAAATCTCCTCCACCTGTTTTTGGGGATCCCCCGTCCCGTCATCATGAAAAAAAACAGGAAGAGGCGCCCCTGATTCCCCACAAGCGTCTAAAAAACCCTGGCGGCGGTCTCCTCCGCCCATCACCAAAATGCGGCGGTGGCCCTGTTCCAGCAGGTACTTCATCCCGATATATGCGCCATAGTTGTCGTCAAATCCCAGATAGCTTAAATCATGATAGGGATTTCGAAACAGCTGGATCAGGCGGGGGGCGGAAGCACGGAGATACTCCGGCTCCGGGATATTCTCAAAGGGGATGAAAATCACCGCTTCCGCCTGGGAAGCGATCATCATCTGCATCATCTTTCGCTGCTTTTCAGGATCATACCGGTCAAAGGCAATCATCAGCCGGTAGCCCAACGGCTCCAAGATTGCTTCCAATTCTTCGGCAATCCCCATAAAAAACGGGTTGGAGGCGTCCCCCAGGATAAATCCGATCATCTGGGAGCGGCGCTTTTTTAAGCTGGACGCCAGATAATTGGGGGTGTAATTGAGCTGACGGGCCGCCGCCATCACCCGGTCATAGGTCTCTTTGCGAAGCTTTACATCCCCCCGAAACGCACGGGATACCGTTGTGTGGGAAACCCCCGCCAGCTTTGCCACGTCCTTGCTGGTCGCCATATTGCTGTCCGCCTCCTTTTCCGGTTGTTGTGCTTATCATACCATAAAACAGGGAAAAACCCAAGGGGTGCGGAAAATTTTGCCTTTCCGGAAACTGTTTGAGGAACCGGTACCGGACAGGATCTTTTTTATTTTTCCATTTTCCCTATTGACGCAAACGGCTTCATGTGCTATCCTGAATCCGAAATGACAACGTTAACCCATTTTCCGGCTGAAAAGAGCTGTCAACGGAACAGCTTTTATGCTTATCATAACAGAAAGGATGGACTCAACCATGCAAAACCCTTCCCGCACCGAACCCTACCGCCCTCAATACCACATTACCAGTGATGTGGGCTGGCTCAACGACCCCAACGGCCTTGTGTATTACAAGGGGGAATACCACCTGTTTTACCAAAGCTACCGGGAGAGCAAGTTCCCCGGGGATGTTAAGTCCTGGGCCCATGCGGTCAGCACCGACCTGACCCACTGGGAGGAGCTTCCCATGGCGCTGGAGCCTGACGAGTACGGCTCCATCTGGTCCGGCTCCGCCGTGGTGGACGAGCACAACACCTCCGGGCTGTTTGACGATGTCCCGGACAAATCCGGGATCGTTGCGTTTTACACCTCCACCGACTTAAACAACCACCTGGCCCAGCGCCAGGCCATGGCCTACAGCAAGGACAACGGCCGCACCTGGATTAAGTATAACGGCGGCGCTCCCATCATCGGCCGGGAAGACGACCCGCTGCACGACGAGGCCTTCCGGGACCCCAAGGTGTTTTGGCACGAGGAAGGGAACCAGTGGCTGATGATCGTGGCGGGCGGTCCGGTGCGGTTTTACTCCTCCCAGGACCTCATTCACTGGAAGCCCGAAGGGATGCAGCCGGAAATCACCACCGAGTGCCCCGATTTGTACCGCTTGCCGGCAGACGGGGATGAAAACAAACCCAAATGGGTCCTTTCCGGCGGCGGCGTGTGGTATATGACCGGCGACCTCAAACTGGCGGACGGCGTGTGGAAATTCTTCCCCGACACCGGGGAGCGCCTTTCCTATAACCGCGCCCCCGATGTATACGCAGGCGTCACCTTCAGCGGCATCCCCGGCGGACGGCGGGTGATGGTCCACTGGATGGTCAACATCTCCTATCCTTTCCAGACCGGCGAGATCACCGATCCCTGGAACGGCGCTTTAAGCCTTCCTTATGAGCTCACCCTGCAAACGGTGGAGGGGAAACTGCAGCTGATGCAGAATCCCGTCAAGGAGCTTTCCTCCCTGCGGGTGAAGGAGCACGCGTTCCAGAAAGTGACCGTTTCTCCCGACAGCGAAAACCTCTTAAAGGACCTTGCGCTGGACAAAGGGGAGATCACTGCTGTGATCGATCCCGGCAGCGCAGAGGAATTCGGCTTCCGCCTGCGGGTAGGCAAGGAGCAGTACACCGCTGTTTTGTATAGCACAGCGTCCAACACCCTCACCCTGGACCGGGCAAAATCCGGCGCCAGCCCCATCGATGGATTCTTAGACGCATACTCTTATAAAATCCTCCCGGACGGGCAGGGGAAGGTAAAGCTCCATATGTTCTTAGACTGGTCTTCTCTGGAGCTGTTTGCTCAGGACGGCCGGGAAGCCTTTACGGCGCTTATCTACCCGGACACCACCAGCACCGGGCTGGAGTTTTATGCAAAGGGCGGCGAGGCTGTCATCGATTCTCTGGAAATTTATGAGCTGGCCTCTTTGTGGTCCTAAGGAAAATAGCCGCAGGCCGCAAGACGTTAACAAATAACCGGCAAAAAGGGCGTGCTGCAACTTGCAGCACGCCCTTTTTCTTATGCCGTTTCAAACCTGTCTCTTTATGGCTTTTAGTCCCCGCTGGGGAAGCCAAGCATATAGCTCCGGACCTTCTCCGCCTCTTCGGCGCTTGGCGTCAAGACTGCCGGCGCATCCTCGTCCAGATACGTCGGGGAAACGCCCTGGAACGCCAGCGTTTCAAACAAAAAGCGCAGGTGCTCCTCCCGCGCCGGGCGGTAGCTGGGATCGAAAAACCGGTTGTCAAGCTCCATGGGATCCCGCTCCAAATCAAATAAGGCGGCGTCCTCCAGTGAGCCGGACACCAGCAGCTTATAGCGCTGGGTGCGGATCATATAGTGATACACCCCTTTAACCGCCATGTACTCCGAAAAGACAAACGGCCTTTCGGCTTTCAGGGAAAAGCGGTTGTTCATGGGGGAGGGGAGCCCACAGGCCGCCAGGATCTCCCCGGCCGTCTCCGTGTTTTCGGAAAGCGCGCCGACCCTGGTTCCCGCTTGCTCCTGATGCGGGTATTTCACAATCAGCGGAATCCTCATCAGCGGATCGTACATGTGATTCCCCTTAAGCGCCATATGATGAAAGCCTAGGTAGTCGCCGTGATCGCTTGTAAAAAGGATCAAGGTGTTTTCATAAAGGCCTTTTTGCTTTAACAGCCGGATCATCCGGCCCACACCGTCGTCGATGTGGGTGATCGCCGCATAATAATAGGCGGTCATGGCGCGGAGGCGCTGGGGATCAAGGGCGGCATTGTCAAAATACCCGCGGCTGAAAGAATAGTCAAACTCCGGGACCTGTTTGGTATAACCGGGCAGGATGTTTATGTCCTCAGGCGGATAGAGTTTCGCATACTTTTCGGGCGGATCAAACGGATGATGGGGCTTGATATAGCCCACCATCAGCAGATTCCCTCCCTGAGGATCCCAGCCATCCAGCTGCTCCAGGGCGCGCTGTGTCGTCCAGGAGGTGGAATGATATTCTTCCGGCAAGGAAGAAACCTTGACGCCAAAGCTGTCAAAATACTCTTTTGGAGCGTGCGCCCGGCACTCGGAACACTGGTCGATAAGGTCCGTCGTATCCCGGTAGCCGTGAGCCATCAGCTCCCGATGGTAGTCGTCGTAAAAACGGCCCTTTCCATTTTGTTCCGCAAGGACCATCGTATCAAATCCCACATCAAGATAAGGCGGAGTAAAGTGCATTTTCCCCACAGCGGCTGTTTTCCAGCCGTTTTCCCTGAGAATTTTGGGAAAGGTGGGAATCGCCGGCGGAAGCGTACAGTGATTGCTCCAGCCGAGATGCTGATGGACGTACAGTCCGCTCAGCAGGGAATAACGGGATGGCGTACACACAGGATAAGAGCAAAAATGGTTGTCAAAGCACACCCCGTCCCGGGCCAAAAGGGACAGGCTGGGCGTTTTCACCTGCGTGTTGCCATAGGGCTCTAAACAGTCGCACCGAAGCTGATCGGCGTGAATTAATAACACATTATACTTCATGGACAAAGCCCCCTGCTTTGATTGATAAACCGCCGCCATGCCGCCGCTTGCAGATACAAGCGCCTATCCGGCGTTTTTTACCGCCTGAAAGATGCCCGGCAGGATTATCAGCCTGCCGGGCGTCTTTTATACCGTATGATAGAACACTAATCCTGCTGCTTTTTGGCGAGGATCACAACCCCGCACAGGGATACCAGCGCCACCAGTCCTGCTCCCACCGGGAGAAGGCCGCCGGTCTGGGGATTGGCGCCGTCCGCAGCGCCGCCGGTCTGGCTGCCGCCTCCGGTGCTGCCGCCGGGAGTCTGATCGTCGCCGGGTTCGTCCGTATCAGGCACATCCGTGCTGGGTACGCTTGTATCCGGATCGTCTGTGCCGGGCTCATCGGTGCCCGGATCGCTCGTGTCGGGATCATCGGTGCCGGGATCCTCCGCCTGGGTGACAGTGATGGTAATCGAACCGGTGGTCTCCCCATCGGAGGCAGTCGCGGTGATGGTCGCTTCGCCGGAAGCGACTCCGGTTACGGTGCCGTTTTGGTCAACAGTGGCAATCCCGCTGTCGCTGGTGGACCAGGTGACGGTTTGATCCGCCTGGGCGGGTTCGACTACCGCAGTGACCGTGGTGGTTTCGCCCACCTGGATGGAAGCGTCATCCGCCGTAACCGTGACCGACTGGGGAGCCGGAGTCTCCGGCTCGTCATCCTCTTCCAGAATCAGTTTCAGGTAGTCCACGTCCACCCGCTGGTTGATGCCGGTGAGGGTGATGGTATTTTCGCCCTCGTCCAGATGGACGGTAAGTCCCCGGCCATAGCCTTCGGCATCCGCGTCATAGCTGGGATACCAGGCGTTTTCATCGTTGCTGGAGGAGGAGTAGGCAATGGTGTATTCCGCATCGTTGACCATAAGGCTCTGGTCGCAGATAAAGCCGCTGGCCGAACGGGGATTGCCCACAAAGGCAAGCTGATAGTCCCCCGCCGTATCGATATCCACGTTAAAGGTGATGGAAGCGCCGCTGCCCATGTTGGTGACCGCCTGGCCGCCCGAAGCGCGGCTGCGGTCGATAAGCGAAGCGCCGCCCGAAAGCTCGGCTTCCTCTGCCTCATATTGATATACCTCTAAAGAAGGGGTGCCGGAAGGCCCGTCGATGATCTCCCCATAAGCCGCCGGGTTGCCGAACACAGGGGTGTCTCCGTCCCAGGTGAGCTTTTGCGCCCGGGCGCTGCGGTCGCCCCAGCCGCCGCTGGGAGACTGGAACGCGTGATAAATCACCCATTCTTCCGTCCCGTCGGGGGAGGGGACAATGGAGGCGTGGCCCACGCCGTACACATGGTCGTCCGGATCAAGGGACTGGGTAAACAGCGGGCCGTCGGTCTTTTTCTCCCAGTTGTTCACGTTGGTGAGATCCTCACCCAAAGTGGCGGTGAGCTGGCCTAAGCAGTACCAGTCGCTGCCGCTGAAGTTAGCCGAATAGAAGATATAAACCTTCCCGTTGTGGTAGACCACCTGCTGGCCCTCGTTGACCTCCAGGCCGCCGCCTTCGCCGTGGCCCTTCTGATCCCAGGCGGAATCCGGCCGGCTGATCTCCACCCGGCTGCCCTTGAGGGTGTAGGGGTTGAGCATCTCGGCGATGTAGGTGATCTGCATACCGTCTACATTGCCTTCCCAGCCCGACCACACAAAGTAGTTGCGGCCGCTGACCTCATCCTGGATCACGGTGCCGTCGATGGCCCATTTGTCCTGGGAGGCGTCGGGCTCCCACTCCCCGGTGGATTCGTTGTAAACGGTGGGGGTCAGCTTGCCCAGATTCTCATAGGGAGCCTGGGGATCGTTGGGGTCGGTGCAGCGGAGCACATACATCCGGTGGTTGGCGTTGTTGCCGTCGTCCGCCGCCACATAAATATACCAGTTGCCATCAATATAATGAAGCTCAGGCGCCCAGTATTCCTTGGAATACATGCCGCTGGTGGGCGCGGTATAGACAATCACCCGGGGCGCGGAATCCAGATCCTGGATCCGTTTTGCCTTGGAGACCGTCACGCTGTTGTTGTTGCTCTGCCGGGTGTAATAATAGTATCCGTCATGATAGATCACATGGGGGTCGGGAGCCGTGGCTGGCACCACCGGGTTTTGGATGGCGTTGCCGTCCACCACCACTTTAACCGACACGGAAGCGCCGTCCGCTGTGGTGCCGGAGACGGTAAACTCCCCGGCGGAGGCATAGTCATTGGGAGTGGGTTCCTCCCACTCCACCGCCACCAAGCGGGTGCCGCCGTTTGCCAGCACTTCCTCGGGCAGTTCGGGAGCCTGTCCCGGCACGGTGACGATGTCCTCGATTTCGTCCACCGTGACTTCGCCCGCGGGGACTACCGTAACGGCAAAATCCTTCTCCTGGGTTTTATCGCCTTTGGTGGCCGTAGCCGTCAGGGTGACCTGGGTGGCCCCGGCAACGTCGCCCACTTTTCCAGCGTCGGAGAGAGCCGCCGCGTTGTCCGAGCTCCAGTCAATCTCCACGCCCTCGACAGCGGAAGGCAAAGCCAGATCATCCACCACGCCGGTCAGGCTTTCAAGGCCGTTTTCCGCCGCCAAGTCCAGCCGCTCCAGCGTGTTGTCCGCCAGCTGCTGGAAACCGTTTTCGGCTTCTTCATTGATCTCGTCTCCGGAAAGGGTGCGGCTGTAGATCTTAAAGTCGTCGATATAGCCGTAAAAATCAGGGTCAATGCTCCACTGGCTGCGGCCCAGATACGCGCCGGTGAGCAAAGGAAGGTTGGAAAGCAGGTTGTTGGTCTCCTTGGCGCCTACTTCCTCCCCGTCCACATACAAACGGAGGGTCCGGCTGTCCCCATTGTAAGAGACGACCACATGGGACCACTGGTTTAAGGGGAGTTCTCCCTTGGAGCTTCCCACCCGGGTGGGGCTGTAGTTATTCCGAATGGAAGTCCCCAGTCTCAGTCCTCCCTCGTTGCAGGGGCTTTGCAGGTTCAACAGGTCGGACATACCCGCTCCCAACGACCAGATGCGCTGGTTTTCCACCGAACGCAGGGGATTCACCCAGCAGGAAACCGTGATATCCTCAAACCCGTAGATAATGTCCTCCGGCATCTTCACATAGCCGCCCTTTAACAAAAGGCTGCTGCCGTAAACGCCGTCCTGGCCAAGGTCCAGGGTGCCGAACATGGCGGCGTCCTTGCCGTTGGGACTGGAGTCGGTGACCCCATCGCCGTCAAAGGTGTAGTAAAGGGCCAGATCCGCATTGGCCGCCAAGCTGGAAAAGGTGGTCAGCGGGATCATGGCCGCCGCCATCGCCAGCGCCAGCAGCGCCGCCTGCGCTTTCTGGAAAAGCCTTGCTTTTTTCATTCGCGTATTTTGCGGTTTCATGGAAGCCGCAAAATTTGCCTCCTCTCTGATTGTTAGTAATCTTATTATAATATAGCGCCATAAATAATGCAAATAAAAAACTAAAAATCCACACAACACACAACAAATCAAGAGGAAATTTGTTGTTTTCTCCAAATAAATCCACATAAGTGCTCGTTTTCAAAACAATCTGATTCCGCAATAAAAATTTAAAATATCTGTGTTATACTTACAATAAATAGTTTTGTTTTACTGGTATCAACAGGGCCTGCGGGCATTCCGACTCTCCAAAAAACTCCCGGAAGGATGTGACCTATGAAAAAAATAGTAGCGGTGCTGGCTTTGTGCCTTTTGCTCTTAGGCGGATGCAGCGGACAGGAGCCGGCGCTTACCTCTTCAGCTGTTTTAGAGTCCAACATCTCCTCGATTACGGGGCCGGAAAGCTCGGCACTGCCGGAAGAAAGCGAAGCCGCCTCCTCTCAGGCCGCCCCGGCAGGCGAATCCTCCCAGGCGGCGCCCTCCAGCTCCCAGGCGGCAGCATCCCGGCAGGAATCTTCCCGGGCAAGCAGCGCCCCCGAGCCCGCTCCCCAGGTGGACAACTCCGGCCCGGCGGCAGCCTGTGCGATCACCTACGGCCGGGATCAGCTCTCGGAATCGGAGCAGGACTTGTATGACAGAATGTATTATACTATTTATCATCTACAAACTGTTATGAACGGTTTCTCCCCCGTCAGCCAGCAGACCATGCAGAAGGTCTACCTTTATCTGCGGGCGGACCACCCGGAGATCTTTTGGTTTCCCGCCCGCTATACCTGGCAGTACAGCGACTGGCTGGGGGAAAACAACGTCTACGCCGTCGCTTTCCAGTACGTCAAGTGCGACGAAAACAACAACCCCACCCAGGAGGAATTTACCCGGGACGAGGTAAACGCCATGCGGGAGGAGCTGGAACAGGCGGTATCGGCGGCGATAAACGGCATCACCGCCGGGCAGAGCGATTTTGACAAGGTGAAAAACATCCACGACTACCTGATTAAAAACACCGACTATCAGACCTCCGCCAACTGCAGCAACCTGTACGGCGCACTGGTGGAGGGAACCGCCACCTGCGAAGGGTATTCCGAAGCGTTTCAGTACCTTTTGTCCCGGGTAGGGCTAGAGTCCCTGACCGTGCGGGGGGTGGCAGGGGCCGCCCAGGAGCTGCACCAGTGGAATTTAGTGAAGATGGACGGGGATTATTATCATATTGACCCCACCTTTGACGACCCGGTGATTCAGGGAAAATCGGACAACTATGTTTCCTACCAGTACTTCGGCCTTACCGATGAGGCGATTGCCAGCACCCACACCGCTAACGGGGAAAACTATCCCCTGCCGGACTGCACCGCCACCCGGAATAACTATTATGTCCATCGGGGGCTTTTGTTCTCCGATTTTGACGAAGCGGCCTATCAGGCCCTGGTGGAGGAAGCGGCCAGGGTGGCCCGGGCAGGGGAAGCGTCGGTGAGCGTGCAGTTTGCCAGTGAAAGCGCCTATCAAAAGGCCTATGACGCGCTGATTACCGGGCAGGGGATCGCCGCCGTCTGGAACGCCACCGGCGTATCCTCCTTTGACCACTCCACCTATTATCTGTACGGCGACGGGGAGCAGAACATTCTGGATATCGGCATCAGCTATTCGTGAAATTTTAGACAAAGCCCGCAGGCCGCAGCGGCGATCATTAACACCGCCAACAGCGGTACGATATCCAGCGCCGACCCGCCGGGAGCCATCAGCCGGTACCCCCAGGAGGCGGGGAACAAAAGCCCCAGCATCTCAAGC
>CALXBH010000073.1 GCA_944386475.1 uncultured Clostridia bacterium
TGGCGGCAGTGATCTGTATCATCCAAAACGCCGTGTATATGGCTGTTCCCTCCGCGCTGTCCGACCCCAATGTGCACCTGCTTTCTCCGCTGGCGCTGCTGGGACTTTTGTGCAACGGGATCGGAAAGCTGTTTTTAGTGGGCCGCACCAGCCTTAACTTCAAGGTGGTCTCCTCGGAGTATGAAAAATACGGCTGCCATCTGGTGGAAGAGGAAGGAGACGCGGTAGGATATACCCGGGGCCTTTTAAACGATGCGCCGGCGGTAGCCGCCAACCGGAAAGCCGGTTTTTTAAGCGATTTTTTGTTTTATTCCTATGGGGAAGACCTCTCCGACCGGATCAGCAGGCTGCTTACGCCCATTTCCCTGATTGGGGCGGTAGTGCTGGCGGTGGTCGTCCAGTTTATGATCGGGGATTTTTACACCACCCTGTCGGCGTTTACAGCTACTATCTGCCTTTGTTCTCCCATCGGGCTTTTGTTTGCCGTGCATCTTCCCATGCGCCGTGCGGCTGGACGGCTGTACCGGCACGGTGCAGCGGTGTTGGGATACCGGGCGGTGGAGGATTATGTTGATATCAACGCCGCCTTGACAACGGCTTCCAAACTGTTTCCCAAGGGCTCGGTAACCCTTTACGGGATCAAGACCTTTGGGGAGCAGCGGATCGACCAGGCGATTTTAGATGCGGCCAGTGTGGCCTACCGGGCGGGCAGTATCCTGACCGATGTGTTCATGCAGGTCATCAATGGAAAAATCGGCATTCTAAGCCCGGTGGAAAACCTTTTGTATGAGGATGGCATGGGGGTGAGCGCCTGGGTGGGCAACCGGCGGGTGCTCATCGGCAGCCGGGAGCTGATGCTCAACCACGGGGTGGACGTCCCCTCCCGGGACTACGAAACCCGTTTTTTAGACGACGGGAAAGAGCTTGTGTACCTTTCCACCGGCGGAGAGCTGTCCGGCGTATTTATTGTGGGGCTTTCCGCTGATCCCAGGGTTAAGGCCGCGCTGAAAAGGCAGGAGCAAAACGACATTTTCCTGTCGGTGAAAAGCGTGGATCCCATCCTTGACCAGAATAAACTGGGGGCGCTGTTTGACGTAGAGCCTTTGATGTTTAAGATTATCCCCGCCCGGCTGCATGAAGCCTATGAGCGGGAGACCGCTCCGGCGGACAAGGTTTCCTCTCCGGTGGTCAACAACGGGAGCTTTTATTCTTATATCAGGGCCCTTGTGTGCGCCAAGCGCCTGAAGGGCGCGGTGATGATCGGCATGGTTTTGCAGCTGGCTTCGGTGGTGGCAGGCTATGCGCTGCTGTCGGTGTTCGGCGTGCTGCGGGATTTTAGTCAGCTGACCACCCTGGCCCTGACGGTGTACGAAGCCGTGTGGCTTGTTTTGACAATTATCGGCGCCCATCTGCGGGGTCTGTAAAGAAAATGAAAAACCGGTTTGTGCATGTTAACCATAGGCCAAAGAGAAATTTCTACATCTTTGGCTTATGGTTTTTTTGCGTGCATCTGGCGTTTTTCATCATTGTGTGGTATAATTTTCTTCGTGATTAAGAATATTTGGGCATTTTGTCTATATGTATTTTTAATTTTGCACGGACAAATATGCATGTCCAGTTGGGCAGGGACATATAGTATATGGATATACCATAGACGTGCATCAGGGGACGCCGGCCGCATGGGCTTCTTCTGGAAAACAAAAAATTTACTGATGCGGAGAAATGGCGGGAATTTATGAAACAGTACAAAGCAGATCATATCAAAAATATCGCGGTTGCCGGACACGGCGGTTCGGGAAAAACGTCCCTGACCGAAAGCTTGTTGTTTCTGACCGGCGCTACCGACCGTTTGGGGACGGTGGCGGACGGGAATACCGTCAGCGATTACGATCCGGAAGAGATTAAACGAAAAGCCTCGTTGTCCACTACGGTAGAGCCGCTGGAGTATAACGGTTATAAACTGAATCTTTTGGACACCCCCGGGATGTTTGACTTTGCCGCCGGCATGTACGAGGGCGTGCGCGCCGCGGAAAGCGTGTTGGTGGTGGTCTCCGGAAAGTCCGGCGTGACGGTGGGGGCAAAAAAAGCCTACCAGCTTGCCACCCAGTACCATAAGGCCAAGGCGTTTTTCGTCACCAAGCTGGATCGGGAACACGCGGACTTTTACAAGGTGTTGGAGGAACTGAAAACCGCCTTCGGGCCGTCGGTCTGCCCGGTGGTGGTACCCAAGATGAACAACCATAAGGTGGAGTGCTACATTAACCTCTTGGAGATGAAGGCCTACACCTATGACGACAAGGGGAATCCCACCGAGGTCCCCATGCCCGAGTCTGAGCACCGGCTGGAGGGGCTTATTACCGCCATCAGCGAAGCGGTGGCGGAGACTGACGAAGCGCTGTTTGAAAAATATTTCTCCGGTGAAAAGTTTACCCATGAGGAACTGATCCAGGGCATTCATAACGGCGTGCGCTCCGGTGACATTGCGCCGGTGTTCTGTGGTTCCTCCTTTGATATGTCGGCGCTCAATATGCTTTTGGACGGCGTCACCGAGCTTTTGCCCAGCGCGGCGGAGGCAAGCGGTGAGGAGCTTATAGATGAAAAGGGTGAGCCGGTAGAGGTTGCCTGTGACGAAGGGCAGCCTTTGGCAGCCTATATTTTTAAAACCATCGCCGACCCCTTTGTGGGCAAGATGTCCTTCTTTAAAGTGATGTCCGGCATGTTAAAGGCAGACGGCGCCTATTACAACATGACCACCGGGGAAGAAGAGAAGATCGGCAAGCTGTTTTTGGTGCGGGGCAAAAAGCAGGAGGAGGTCACCCAAATCTCCGCCGGTGATATCGGCGTTGCCTCCAAGCTTTCCGCCAACGCAGGGGATACCCTTTGCGATCCTGCCAGAAAGGTAAAGGCAAAGCCCACCGAATTCCCCGTTCCGGGCTACAGCATGGCCATCAAGATGAACGGCAAGGGGGATGAAAGCAAGATCTCCCAGGGGATCCACCGCTTGTTGGAGGAGGATTACACCCTGAAATTCCAGGTCAACGACGAAACCCACGAGCAGGTGCTCACCGGCCTGGGCGACCAGCATCTGGATGTGGCGGTCTCCAAGCTGAAATCCAAATTCGGCGTGGACGTGTATTTAGCTCCGCCCACCGTCGCCTACCGGGAGACCATCCGCAAAAAAGTGAAAGTACAGGGCCGGCATAAAAAACAGACCGGCGGCCACGGCCAGTTCGGCGACGTGTGGATTGAATTCGAGCCCTGCGACAGCACCGATTTAGTGTTTGAGGAAAAGGTGTTCGGCGGTGCGGTGCCCAAGGGTTTCTTCCCGGCGGTGGAAAAAGGCCTGCGGGAAGCAATGGTAAAAGGCGTTATCGCCGGATATCCCATGGTGGGGCTGAAAGCCACGCTGGTGGACGGCTCCTACCATCCGGTGGACTCGTCGGAAATGTCCTTTAAAATGGCGGCGGCCATCGCCTACCGGGAGGGCATTCCCCAGGCGTCCCCTGTACTGCTGGAACCCATCGGATCCTTAAAGGCCTATGTACCGGATGAAAACACCGGCGATATGATGGGCGAGCTTAACAAGCGGCGGGGCCGGGTTTTGGGAATGAACCCTGCCGGAGACGGCCTTACGCTGATCGAGGCGGAGGTCCCCATGAGCGAGATGCAGGACTTTACCACCTTGGTGCGTCAGATGACCCATGGCGCGGGCCACTTTACACTGGATTTCCTGCGGTACGAACAGCTTCCTTCCAACCTGGAAGAGCAGGTGATCGAAAACGCCAAGAAGATCCACGGAGAAGAATAAGCAAAAAATAGCATGACATGCAGCTGACAAGAAGGCCTCCCGGGAAAGGAACTTATCCTTTTCCCGGGAGGCCTTCTTGATTGCTTTTGCAAACCAACCCCACCAGTGAAACTGGTGGGGTTGGTTTAATATTCCGATTGCGGCAGCGCTTCCGCGGCGCCGGAGGAAAGCTTGGTGTAAGAAATTTCGGGAGAGGATTCTTCCCAGCGGATCGCCTCTTGCTGAGGCGAAGGAGGGGTCTCGTCAAACCGGCTTTGTTCCCGCATCAGCTGCTCCATCTTCTGGCGAACCTCCAGCCCCAGGCGGTGAGCTTCCCGCCGGAGGGAGCTGTCCGTCTTTGGATAAACCGGTTCCCCGGCGGTGATAGTCAGGCAGGGGCGGCGCTTGATGATCCGGTAGAGGCCCCGGCGTTTGCGGAAGGTGACCACAGCAGGCACCACCGGGGCCTGCGCCATGGCGGCCACCATAAACGCGCCGTCATGAAACTCCCGCAAATGCCGGCAAAAGTGGACAAGCTCCCCTTCCGGGTACATCAGCATAATTTCTCCCTGCCGGACGCGCCCGGCCATCTCCCGGAAAAAGTCCTTCATCTTGCCGGGTTCTTCCGGGACGGGGACGGCGTTTAACAGCCGGATAAGCTGCCCTACCACCGGCCAGGAGAAGGTCTTGGCCATGGAGGTGAAATACCCCCGCCGGGGACAGAGCAAAAGCCCCTGGGCCACGCAGTCAAAATAATGGTTATGGCTGCATGCGATGACAAACCCTTTCCCTTTAAGCTTTTTGATGTTGCGCCATCCTTTTACCCGCAGCCCTAAAAACCACTGGGTGCCGAAAAACAACAGCGGGATGGCAATGACATAGTAAAAGAGGAATTTGATAAGCCGCACGATAGGATTACGGGAGATAATCCCTTTGCGGCCCGCCTTTTTCTGACTCATTGCCTAACATGGCTTCCTTTCTGAAAATCAGCGATCACTTGTTCAAACATCGCCTCGGCAGCCCTGACCGACTCGCTGACGCGGAAGCGATTTCCCTGTTCGGCATACCGGCGGGACATCTCCCGCCGCTCAGCGGGATGCTCGATCCAGTAGTCGATTTTTTTAGCCAGGTCGGAAGAATCGTCTGCTTTAAACAGACTGCGGTCATCCAGAGCAAACTGCACCGTCGCGGATTTGGGGGAGTTGCAGATGACGGGTACCAGCCCGCAGGCAAACGCCTCCATACAGGAGATCGCCTCGATTTCAATATAGGAGGCGTGAACATATAAATCGCAGGAATGGATAAGCTTTATAAGCTCGTCCTTTTCATAAAATCCAAAAGTAGGAGGATGGGGGAGCTTTTTCCCCCGTTTTTCCAATGCTTCCCGGCAGGGGCCCTGCCCAGCCAGATGAAGCTGGATGCGGCCGGCATATTTGGATTTTTTTACCGCGTCAATCAGTACCCGCTGGCGCTTTTCGGGGGCAAGCCGTCCCACCATCAAAATATGGAACAACTCGCCTTCCTCATGAGGAACTTCTTTGGGGGCAAAAGCGTCGTCTACGCCGTTGCTGATTACATGCATTTTTGCCTGGTAGCCGTTTTTCTCAAGCTGGCCGGCAATAAACCGAGAGGGACAGTGGATGTGCTTAAAATTTTTATAGAAGACGCGGTTAAAAAATTTATAGATGCCCACCGACAAAAAGTCCCAAGGCATATGAATGGCGTAGGTTACGTTGTCCGGTTGTAAATGGAAGGCCGCCGAGACGGGGATATTCATCTCCTGGGCGACTTTCAGGGCTTTATGCTCAAACCACAGGGGGAGAAGGAAGTGAGCGACATCCGCGCCGGCAAAGGCGCGGCGGAACAGCTCCTCATCCGCTTTGGCAAAGGAGAAGCCCTGTTTGTGGGCGAAGGAGGTGGCGACAATATAATACTGCTCTTCAGCCCGGTATTCCGGCTCGCACAGGCGGCCGGTAGCTAAAACATGAACCTCATGCCCCCGCTTGCGCAGCATCTGAGCAAAGCGATGAGTCGTCATGCAGGTCCCGTTGTTCAGTTCGTCATATACGTCAATCACCAATATGATTTTCACGGGAGGCACCTTCTCTCTTTACATTCCCTTAGATGCATTTATATACTAGTGTACTATCATAGCGAAATCGACGGAATTTGTCAAGTTTTAAACGAACAAAACCGGCCCTGCGTTCATATTGGTCTGTTTTTCCTTTAGCGTCCATATTCTAGTACAGAATATGGACGCTGTTCATAAGCAGGAACGGCAGGAGAGAAGGGCTAATATGACAAATCTGTTTTCCTATTTAAACGACTGGGGAAACCGTTCCTTCAGAGAGCTTCCCTGGGGCGAGGTGGACGCTTTAATCGCGGCAAAAATTTCCTATTTTCCCTGGAACGGAATTGTGCCGGAAGATTTTTCCCGGACGATCTCTCTGGGGCAGGCGGCAGGAGAGCTTTTGGAAAACAAGTTGACGGCGGCCCAAATGGAGGATTCCCGGGATCACAAGCTGCTTTCTGCGCTTATGAAAAGCAGGCGGTTTTCTCCCCTTCCTCTGTGCGGTTTTGTCAGCCGGACGGACGACGGGATGCAAAAGCAGTTTGCCGCGCTATGCCTGCGGGCAGGGAAAAAGGTGGTGCTAAACTTTCGGGGGACCGACGATACACTGGTAGGCTGGAAAGAAAACTTTAATATGAGCTTTTCAGCTGGGGTGCCCTCCCAGATGGAAGCTGCCCGCTATGTGAATACGGCGGCGGAGCAGCTAAGGGGCGAGCTTGCCCCCTGCGGCCACTCCAAGGGAGGGAACCTGGCGGTTTACAGCGGGGCGTTTTGCGCTCCCGCTCACCAGGAGCGGATCAAAGAGATCTGGAACTTTGACGGCCCGGGCTTTATCAAAAAGGTCACCGAAAAACAAGGGTATAAGGCGGTTTCCGGCCGGATTCGATCCTATGTGCCCGAGTCTTCGGTGGTGGGGCTTTTGCTGGAGCAGGGGGAAGACTATACGGTGGTCAAAAGCTCCCAGTCGGGGCTTTTGCAGCATGATCCCTATTCCTGGGAGGTGGAAGGGACCCGTTTTGCAGCTTTGCGATCGGTTACGCCGGCCAGCAGATTGCTGGATGAGACGATGGGCGACTGGCTTGCCCAGCTGTCCTTAGAGGAGCGGGAGCAGTTTGTGGAGATCCTCTACAGCGTTTTGGAAAAAACAGGCGCCAAAACCGTCAGCGAGCTTTCGGACAAATGGTATCAAACTGCCGCCAGCGTGCTTTTCTCCCTCCACGGTTTGGACGGGGAGATGAAAAAAGCGGTGCTGTACGCCTTATGGGCGCTTATAAAATCGGCGGCAGTGAATTTCTTGGAGGAGCTTTAAAGCGTCTATCCGGACGGGGCGGAAGATATTTCGCCGCTTTGGGGAGTGCTCCCGCCGGATTGCTGTTCATGCGCGGCAGTCCAGGGGTCAAAGAAGGCGTATTTGCGGGTGTATTCCTTGGTTTCGTCGTTTCGCACCACCGGGGAGGTGTGCTTTTGCAGCAGCCTTACCAGGTTGTATACATCCACCCAGATTTCGTTGTTCCCCTCCTTTTGGGATTCGTCGAAGATAAGCTGCAAGCCGAAATGCAGGTGGGGCACCTTCATGTTGTTGACGTTTTCCTTGGTGGAATAGCCCGTCATGCCCAGGTAGCCGATGACATCCCCGGCGTTTACCACCTGCCCCTCGGTGAGCCCCTCGGCAAAGGGGCGGTCTTTTCGCAGGTGAGCGTAATAGTAATAGCGTTTTTTGTCAAAGCTGCGGATGCCGATGCGCCAGCCGCCGTATTGGTTCCAGCCGGCCACCTCCACGGTGCCGGACTCCACCGCGATCACCGGCGTGCCGATGCTGCCAATCAGGTCGTTTCCCAAATGCCTTCTTTGATAGCCGTAGCTGCGGGAGTTGCCGAAGTCGTCGTAATGGGAAAATCCATAGCCATAAGCAATAGGGGAATAGGCCTTTAAGCCGTAGTGGGTCTCCATCTGGACTTCGGCGCTTTCCGCAACAGGGGCGGTGGAGATCTGGTATTCCCCCACCATGCCGCCCAGCACTGCGTCATAGGCTTCATAATAATAGGAATAATACTGCATATCCTGGGCAAGCTCCCGGGTGGTTTTCCCCTGGGAGCGCTGGGTGAAGAATTCATCCATGTCCTTGGCCTTATACCGCCCCCACTGCCCGCCGTATTTCGCAGCCAGGTAAGCTAACGTTTCCACCCAGGGGCGGGGATCATTTTTTTCGTTTCCCTGGATGTCGGCGGCCAGGGCTTTTTCCAGCGCCGCATAGGGGACGGTGAATTCCACCCATTTAATATAGTCCTCCTGGGATCTGGCCCGGACGGACAGGCCTGCCAGATTGACGGCGATCCCGCCCCACAGCAAAATGACCGCCATAAAAAAAGAGGCGAGACGGGAGTTTCGGCTTTTCATGCGCAACAAAAAACACCTCCGGGAATAAAGACAAGCTGGATTACAGTTATCTATATTCACCGAAGGCGGCGTTCATGCGGTTTTATCTGCGGCAAACAGCTTAAACGGGAAACGTCCGGGCTGTTTGCCGCTGTTTTTTAAAAGAGCAGGCCGGCTGCTCCCAGCAGAACAGGGATGGTCAGGATGGAAAACACGGTGGTGATGGCGATGAGCTTGGAGGCGTGGGTGGAATCCTTGTTATAACGGTTGGCAAACAGCACCGTGCTGGCTCCCGCGGGACAGGCGGTGCCGATTAAATTGACCATGCGCACCGTATCATCGCAGGGGATCAAAAGCAACACCACAAGCATCAGCCCGGGGACCAGCAGCAGCCGTAGGAAGGATACATAATAAAGCTTCCAGCTTTTAAAAGCGGAGAAGATGTTCATCTGGGCGATGGAAACGCCGGTGACGATCATGGCTAAGGGGGTGTTTAGATCGCTGACATAGTTAATGGCGCTGGCGATGGGGGCGGGGAGGGAAATACCGGTAAAGAACAAAATAAGCCCTAAAACGATGCTGATAATGGTGGGGGAGAAAAACACCTTTAAAACGCTTTTCATATCCCGCTCCCCCGAGAGCATGAAAACGCCTTGGGTCCAGGAGAGAAGGTTAAACACCGTCAGATAAGCGCCGGCGTAAAAAACGCCGTCCGCTCCCAAAACCGCGGAGATCAAGGGTATCGCCATAAACCCACAGTTGGAATAAATGGTGGCAAAGCGCTCTACCGGGAGGCGGGGATCGTCCTTTTTGCCGCGCAGGCAGAGATAGCTGACCGCGATCCCGATCAGGTGGCTGATGGCGGCTAAGAGGAAGGCCCACAAAAGTCCTTTTGCCAAGGCGGCGTCAAAAGGCTTTTGATAGCTTGCCAAAATCAAGGCGGGGGTGACCACGCTGAGCAGGAAGTTTGAAAGCTGCCGGTTCCCGTGTTTGGAAATCAGTTTTAACCGGTAGCAAAGAATGCCCACTGCGATAAGCAGAAATAAGACGATGACCTGTGTAAAGACGTTAAAAGCGAGATCCATAGATAAAACCCTTCTCAAGTCAGATAATATGGGGGACGGCATGTCCGCCGTCATCCCGTCCAGACAGACCGTTTTTTATTATAAGATGGAACCCGGTGGAAAATCAAGGGGATATTGACGTTTTTACGAGAATACGGTATTATAAAAATAGTTATGTCCGAATTTTGTTGTTTTATAAAGGAGGAACCAATCGGATGATCGTTTCACCATCCCTGCTGGCCAGTGACTTTTCGGATCTTCGGGGGGAAGTGGCCCGGATGGAAAAGGCGGGTGCGGACTGGCTCCATATCGACGTGATGGACGGGCATTTTGTGCCCAACCTGACCTTGGGCGCGCCGGTGATCCGGTGCCTGCGGGGTAAAACGAGCCTTGTGTTCGACGTGCATCTGATGATCTCCGACCCTCTTCGGTATATCGACGATTTTGCTGATGCCGGGGCGGATATCATTACCTTCCATCTGGAAAGCGAATCCGACTGTATAAAAACCATCCAAAAAATAAAAAGCCGCGGGCTTAAAGCCGGGCTTTCTATTAAACCAAAAACAGGGGAGGAAAAGCTGCGGCCTTTCCTCCCGCTGGTGGACATGGCGCTGATTATGACGGTGGAACCAGGTTTCGGCGGACAGTCGTTTATGGCGGACATGCTGCCAAAAGTTTCCGCTGTGCGGGATGACTGCCGTCAAATGGGAAAGAATATCCTTATCCAGGTGGACGGCGGCATTACGGATCAAACCGCGCCTTTGGCAGCAAAAGCGGGCGCGAACGTCCTGGTGGCGGGCTCCTATGTGTTCGGGGCCAGAGACGCCGCACAAGCGGTAAATGCCCTGAAAGCAGCCGGCCGCTAACGGCAAAGGCGCTCTACAATGGTATCGATGGCGTTATTTATAATGAGAGGTTTGGCGTGCTCCTTAATAAAGGCGGACTTGACGGCCCCTTTTCCCATCGCTTCCCCGTACTCGCTTACCAGGGCGGCGATTTTTCTGTCCAGCTTGAAATAGGAATAAACAAGGAGTATGTAGCTTTGCTCCATTAAATAAAGGGAACTTTTTAGTACCAGATGGCTGTACTGGGTAAACAGCTTGTCACAGGCGGTAATCAGGTCTTCCGGGTCGGAAAACCGAAAGATCATCGGCGTGTTGAAGCTTCCCCTATACCGTTTGGGCCGGGCGCTTCCCTGGCCTTGGGCGTCCAGTACGCTGATATACAGGATGCAGCCTCCCTCACGGTGGGGGAACGCCTCGATAAACAGTTTCCCACCGGTGAGGTCCACGTCGGTTTCCTGACGGACTTTGTGGAGCAGAGCCACAATGGCCCGCTTGGTGCTGGGATCTTTATAGTCCATTTGTTCATAGGTGATGGCCAGATCCTGCATATCGTCCACCGACAGCTGGACTTTTACCGTCTGCCGGTCAACCGTCTCGATTTTCAAGTCAATCAACTCCAGTGAATCTTTGTTAGTTCAGTATATGTCTTTTGAACGTTTAAGGGCATTTTCGCCTTCCACAAGGCGGAAAACGAAAATACCGGGTAAAGTCCCCGGTGCATTGCAGAAAAGCAGGTGAATGCGTTGGGCGAAACCATACAAATAGGAAAATCCAGAAAGAAACAGCCGCTTGACGAGGCTTCCAAGATGCGGCGCAAAAAAAACGGCGACATTTTGTTCGCCTTAATTCCCGTTTTGCTGATGGCGGTTTATTACTTCGGCGTTCGGTCGCTTTTTCTGGCCGCATATGCCATTATATTCAGCGTGGCCAGCGATTATTTGTGCCTGCGGCTGACCGGGCAGAAAAAATGGCAGCGATACGACCTTTCTTCCCTGATTTCGCCGCTTATTTTAGTGTTGATCCTGCCGGCCAGCATCCCTTACTGGATCGCGATTGTCGGTGTATTAATCGCAAACCTGGTGGCAAAATATCCATTTGGAGGATATGGGAAAAATATTTTTAACCCTGCTGCGGTGGCCTTCGCCATTTTGGCCATTGGCTGGCCGGACAGGGTGTTTGCCTATCCCCAGCCCTTTGACAGCCTGGGGATTTCTTCCACTGTCCAGGCAAGCTTAGGCCAGGGAATCGCCTACCGGCTCCAGTTGGGCGGCGCGCCCTCCATCTCGGGGATGGACCGGCTGCTGGGGCATTTCGCCGGCCCTATGGGAGCGACCTGCATTCTGGTGCTGATCGCCTGCGGAATTTATCTGCTGGCCCGCCGGACGATCTCCTGGCAGATCGTTTTGGGGACCCTTGGCTCCTCAGCGCTGATTGCCTTTTTATTCCCCCGGATTTTGGTGGGACGGCTGGATTCCGTTTCCTTTGAGATGATTGCGGGCATTCTTTTGTTTGGCGCGGTCTTTATGGCTTCTGACCCGGTCACCTCTCCTAAAACCGGCTGGGGGAAGGCTTTGTACGGCGTTTTGCTGGGTACTTTGACCATGCTGTTCCGGTATTTTGGAAAAATGGAAATTACCTTTGCCTACGCGCTGTTGCTTTGCAACGCCGTGGCGCCCAAGTGCGACGAGTATATGGCAGTCGCCGTAAAAGGGGTGAAAGCGGGCTGCCGGGCGCTCCTTAAAAAAGCTGGAAGCGAAACTTCGCCTCAGGAGGTGCAGCCATGATCCGCCGGTTTTATCAGAAACACAAACACACGTTAACCCTGTTTGACGGTTTTTTCCTCAATAACACCGTGTTGGAGCGGGGGCTGGTGATTGCGCCGATTATTGTGGCGGGCAACACCATGAAAAACGCCGTGATGCTGAGTATTGCGTTTGTCATCATCACCTTTTTTACAGTGCTTGTCTCTTCGTTTATCCCTAAAAAGCTCCCCTATACCATACGGGCCATTATGCACACGGTGCTAGCGGCGATTTTGTTTATCCCCGTGTCCTATTTTTTGCAGGGGTACTTTCCGGAAGCGGTATACAAAGCGGGGATTTTTCTTCCTCTTTTGGTGACAAATTCCCTTATTGTTTCTAAAGGTGAGTCCCGCTTCTTCAAAAAGACCAGAGGAGTCATGGCCGTCGATCTATTGAGCCATGTGCTGGGCTTTAGCCTGGTGGCCTGTATTGTAGGCGCCATCCGGGAGATCTTGGGAAGCGGCAGTTTTTGGGAGATTCCCCTAGGCCTGGGCGAGACCGCCCCCATGCTTATGTTCCCCTTTGCGGGCTTTATCCTGCTGGGCTTTTTAGCGGCGGCGCTGCAAAAATTCCGGCTTTATGTAACCCGTGAGCCCAAGGCTCTAGCGAAAGAAGAAACTGCCCCAGACGGTTCCGAACAGCCGGAATCCGCAAACTGACAGAAAGGACGCATTTTTTCACTGATCCGGTGATAAAATGGATGGTAAACCGTCATGAGTGAACTGCTAAACAGTTTTGCCTCCTTTTTGGGGGATTATGTCACCTATGCCCTGATCGCCATGTTTTTGGAAAACACCATTTTAACCAGGGCGCTGGGAACCTCCACCTCCCTGCTGATTATCCGCAAGCGGTTTTCATTGGGGCTGTTCTCGCTGATTTTAACGGTAATCACCACCCTTTCGGCGGTGATCGTCTATCTGATTAATCCTCTGCTCAACAGTTTAAGCTTCCGGTATTTTATCACGCCGTTAGTCTTTGTACTGATTATTTCGGTGGTTTATGTAGCCGTGCTGCTGTTGACAAACTTCTGCTTTAAAAAGCTGAAAGAAAAAATCCTGCCCATGGTGCATCTGTCGGCCTTTAACTGTGCCGTTTTGGGAGCGCTTTTGCTGGGAAGCCAGGGAAATATGAACTTCCCGTCGTTTTTAGGCTTTGGCCTGGGAACCGGCTTGGGGTTTGCTCTGGCGACATTTTTGTTAAGCATTGCCTACGAACGGCTGTACAGCGACCGGGTGCCCCGGGCGTTTCGGGGATTCCCCGCAATGCTTTTATACATTGGAATTTTATCCCTCTCCTTTTACGGCCTGATCGGCCATGAGATTTCATTTTAACAGACAAGCATATCGGTTGGGAGATGATGGTCGATGGCCCGTAAACGGAAAATCCACGGTGGAAAAATTAAAAGAAGCAAACCCAGGAACTTTCGCCGCCAGCGGCGCAGGAAACAAAACCGCGCCGTTAGGACGGTTTTATTTGTCATTGTGATTCTCGCCCTGTTAATAGGCGCTTACTGCGCCGCCGGGCCGCTGATGGACTGGATCTCCGGCCTTTCCGGCGGGGGAGGAGATACCTCCTCTGCGCCCGCCCAGTCGGACGTAGCTTCTTTGCCCGCGGAAGAGGGAACGTCTTCCCAGACATCCAGCGAACCCGCCGCCACGGCGGCTGCCGGCCGGGTGAAAACCATGCCGTCCTCCACGCTGACGGACTTAAACGCGGTGTCCTCCTTTGCCGCCACGGCGAAAGAGGAAGGGTATACGGCGGTAGCTGTGGAACTGAAAAACAACGAGGGCAAGCTCCTTTACGGCTCAGCTTTAGAGCGGGCCAAACGGTACGGCGCGGTTCAAAATGGGGATGTGGTACTGGCCGACGTGGCCGCCGCCATTAAAGAGCAGGGCCTTACCCCGGTGGCACAGCTTCACATGTTCCGGGACAGCACGGCCGCCAACCGGCAGAATAACAACACCTTCATGATCCGGGGACAAAACGTCACCTGGTGGGATAACTCCCCCTCAAACGGCGGAAAGCCCTGGCTCAACCCCTATGAACAGGAAGCGGTGGACTACCTGCTGGAGATTATCGGCGAGGTAATGGACGGCGGCTTTACCCAGGTGGTGTTGGAGTCTGTACAGTATCCGGACGTGCGCAACACCTCCCAGATTGATTTCCCCGAAGGCGCCAACGAGCAGACCCATCAGCGGCAGCTGTCCGCGTTTATCGCCCAGGCCCAGACCCTTGCCGGGGAGAAAAACGGTTCGGTGACCGTCGCCTATGACATGCGGTCGGTTTTAGGCCAAAAGGACAACATTTACTTTGGCAATCCGTTAAATTTAAACGCCTCTTCCATTTCACCGGTGATCACCATCTCCCAGTTTACGAACCCCTTGGAGTATGGAGGGCAGACGGTGGAAAATCCCCAGGAGAATCCGGCTCAGGCGGTAACGGCCTTGATCGAGGGGATCCGCCAGGCGGCTCCTGACGCCCAGATCATCCCCATTCTGGCTTCTGACGCCAAAACCGACGCGGTTCAGGACGCTTTGGAACAGGCGGGGATCACCCAGGTGATTGAAGAACCGTAATTCCCTGAAAACAGCTATAAAATCAAAACAACCGGTATAATCTAATTGGATTATACCGGTTGTTTTTTAATTATCATGAAAAATCGAACTGCAAAATACCATTTCAGCGAAAAAACGCCTGCGCCCCTTGCCAGGGCGCAGGCGTTTTTGGATAACGCGGCCCTTTGCGCCGTATTACGTTTTGGAGATATCCTCTAAAAGGGTTTTCTGCATCCGCTTTAAGTAGGAGAAAAATTCCTTTCGCTCCTCAGGGGAAAAGTCCCGCAGCACCCGGTTTTCGACCTGCTGGAAGCACTTGCCCACCTGGGCGGCCACGGCGCTTCCCTTGGGGGTGAGGTAGATATACAGGGAGCGCCGGTCCCCCGGCTTGGTGCGGCGGGAGATAAGCTCCTGGGATTCCATCGCATCCAGCAGCTTGGAGACGGTGGCGGGCTCAATAGCGCACCAGTCCGCCAGATCCCGCTGGATACAGCCCTCGTTTTCCATTAAAAAGTACAGGATTTTCGGCTGTCCCTGAGAAAGTCCCAGGTTTTTCCAGGGGGTGACGTCTTTGTCGTAGATGGATTTGGTTTTGGTAAATAAAATGTGAAACGGCAGTGACATAATACAGCCTCCAGCTTACAGTTTAAAAAACGCCTTTACCCGGGAAGGCGTTCCCCGTCGCGGTTTAACGCTCCGCGCCCAGCTCCGATTCAATAAAGCCGCCGCCCAGTACCCGGTTTCCGTCGTAAAGCACTAAAGACTGCCCTTTGGCCGGGGCCCTCTGGGGCTCATCAAATACCACGTTTAAGCGGCCGTTTGGCAATAAAAAGGCCTGCGCGCCGGCGGGGGAAGCCATCGAGCGGATTTTGACCTGGCAGGAAAAATGGTCGGGAAACGGCAGCCCTGTCACCGAGCACACCCCGGAAATTTCCACCGAACCGGCGTACTCCCCGCCGCCCCAGGCGAGATAGATCCGGTTAGAGTCCGGGTCGATGGAGCGGATAAACACCGGTTTTCCCAGGGCGATGCCCAGGTGTTTGCGCTGGCCCACCGTGTAGTGGATGATCCCCTGGTGGGTGCCGCAGGCCTCCCCTTCCGGGGAGATGAATTCTCCCTGGGGGGATTTTCCCAACCGCTCTTCAATATACCCGGCGTAGTTTCCGTCGGGGATAAAGCAGATCTCCTGGCTGTCCGGCTTGTCCGCGCAGCTAAGGCCGATGGTGCGGGCAATCTCCCGCACCTGGGGCTTGGGGAGGGCCGCCAGGGGAAGCAGCAGCCGGGACAAAACGTCCTGCCCCAGCCGGTAGAGCATGTAAGATTGATCCCGTTTGAGGTTTTCCCCTTTTTCCAGGTAAAAAAGGCCGTCTTCCTGGGTGATTTTAGCATAATGGCCGGTGGCGATGTACTCGTACCCATGCTCATCAGCCGCATCCAACAGCGCCCGAAACTTTACAGTGGGGTTACAGACAACGCAGGGATTGGGGGTGCGTCCCCGGCGGTATTCATCGATAAAATACGAGACGACGTTTTGTTCAAAAGCCCCCTGCATATCCTTGACAAACAGCGGGACGGACAAAGCCGAGGCCGCCTGCTTAGCTGCCTGTACGGTTTCCTCGTGGGCGGGGGACATTTTCAGCACCAGGCCGGCTACGTCGTACCCTTTTTGCTTCAGCAGATGGACGCACACCGAGGAATCCACCCCGCCGGAGAGGGCGACCAGCACTTTTTTACTGTTTTGCATGTGATTCTCCTTTGCGGTTTTGGGCGTTAAGATTCTGCATACCGGCGGGACTGGGCCACCGCCAAAGCGTCGCACCGCTCGTTTTCCGGGTGCCCCGCGTGGCCTTTTACCCAGACAAAGGTCACCTGATGGGTCTTTAACAGGGATAAAAGGGCCTCCCACAGATCGGGGTTTAAGGCCTTGTCCTTTTTGTTGCGCATCCAGCCGTTTTGCTTCCACTTTTCCGCCCAGCCCTGGGTGACCGCATCTACAATGTATTTGCTGTCGCTGTAGACGGTGACGGCGCAGGGCTCTTTCAGAGCGGACAGGCCGGCGATCACGGCGGAAAGCTCCATACGGTTGTTGGTGGTGTTTCCTTCGCCCCCTGAAAGCTCCTTCTCATGAGGGCCGAACCGGAGGATCGCCCCCCAGCCTCCCGCCCCCGGGTTGCCGCTGCAGGCGCCGTCGGTATAAAGCTCCACCTGTTTTAATGCTGCCATGTTTTTGCCGGTCCTTTCTGCTCATCAAAATACTATCCGATCTAATTATACTGTAAATGTCGCTTTTATACAACATAAAATTTCGGACAAGAGGAATCTCCCGGGAATACCGGTCAAGGGGGATGAATAGATATAGCAAAGGACGAGTACAGCATGGACGCCCCAGCGTTCCGAAGATAGGAGAGTAGGATGGCTTTGAAAGTAGTGGATATTTTGCAGCAGGATTTATCCCAGGCGCCGCCCAAAAGAGAGGGGACCGAAGGGCTTACCTCCTCCGAGGCCAGGGAGCTTTTGGAGCAGGAGGGGGAAAACACCCTTCGGGGAGGGCATACCGTCCATCCGGTGAAGATCTTTGCCTCCCAGTTTAAGGACATGATGGTGATGATCCTGCTTGTGTGCACGGCGGTTTCGGTGTTTATGGGAGAATTCACCGAAGCGGTGGCCATCGCCATCATTGTGTTTATTAATGCCCTGCTTGGCTTTTTCCAGGAGCTGAAAACCGAAAAGACCCTGGAGGCCTTAAAAAACATGGCGGCGCCCCAGGCATCGGTATACCGGGACGGCGCTCTCTGCAAGCTCCCCGCCACCCAGCTGGTGCGGGGGGACGTCATCACGGTGGAGGCAGGCGACCGGGTGCCGGCGGACTGCGTTATCCTGGACGCGGTGAGCCTTGCCGCTGAGGAGGCGGTGCTCACTGGGGAGAGCGTGCCGGTAGACAAAAAAGCCGGTGCGAACAAAGGGAGCGAACAGCTTTCTGAGCAAAACGAGCTTAACCGGGCCGACCTGTTATACATGGGGACGACGATCACCAAAGGCCGGGCCAAGGCCCGGGTGATCGCCACCGGGATGAAAACCCAGATGGGAAAGATCGCCGGGATGCTCAACGAAATCGAGGAGGAGCCCACACCCCTGCAAAAGCGGCTGGCACAGCTGGGAAAATACATAGCGGCAGGATGCCTGATTATCTGTTTGATTGTCTCGGCCGCCGGGCTTTTGCGGGGCGAAAATTTCCTGGATATGCTCATCACCGGCGTATCCTTGGCAGTGGCCGCCGTTCCCGAGGGCCTGCCGGCCATCGTCACCATCGCGCTGGCGCTGGCGGTGGGGCGGATGGTTAAGCGCAAGGCGCTTATCCGCAAGCTCCACGCAGTGGAGACGCTGGGCTGCGCCAGCGTGATCTGCTCGGATAAAACCGGTACGCTCACCCAAAACAAAATGACCGTCAAAGCGGTCTGCACCATGAGCCACTCTTTAACCGTCACCGGGGACGGTTACGAAAAAGCCGGGGGATTTGAATCGGATGGACGGCGGTTTTACGCCGCTCAGGACGGGGATGTGAAGCGTCTTATGGAGATTGCCGTTTTGTGCAACAATGCCCAGCTAAAGTCGGAAAAAGGCGGCTTTGTCAGCCGGGATCGGGCGGTCAACAAGGCCAAGGGTGTCCATCAGGTGTTGGGCGATCCCACCGAAGCCGCCCTTTTGGTGATGGCGGCCAAGGCGGGGATCCTGGCGGGTGACCTTGCCCTTGAGTACGAAAAGATAGCGGAAAACCCTTTTGATTCCGAGCGCAAATGCATGTCGGTGGTGGTTCGGGACAAGAGCGGGAAGCGGTTTTTGCTGGTTAAGGGCGCCTGCGACGTCATCCTAAACCGGTGCTCCTCCTATCAGAAAGAGGGAGCGGTATCGGTGCTCACCGGCCCTGCCAAAAAGGAGATTTTAGCCCGCAACGACCAGATGGCCAATGAAGCTCTGCGGGTTTTGGGATTTGCCTACCGGCCGGTTCCGGAGGGGAGCGGGGATTACAAAGAGGATAACCTGATCTTTGTGGGGTTAACCGGCATGATCGATCCGCCCCGGCGGGAGGCAAAGGAAGCGGTCAAAACCTGCCGCCGGGCGGGGATCAAAACCATCATGATCACCGGCGACCATCTGGCCACCGCCCGGGCGATCGCCGCCCAGATCGGCATTTGGCACAAGGGGGATCATGTGTTTACCGGCGCCCAGCTGGATCAAATGGACGACGAGGAGCTGGCCGGGGTGGTGGAAAACACCACTGTGTTTGCCCGGGTTTCCCCTCATCACAAGCTGCGGATTGTGCGGGCGCTGAAACAACACGGCCATGTGGTGGCTATGACCGGGGATGGGGTCAACGACGCCCCGGCCATCAAGGAAGCGGACATCGGTGTGTCCATGGGAATTTCGGGAACGGATGTGACCAAAGAGGCCAGCGAGGTGATCTTACTGGACGACAACTTTGCCACCCTGGTGACGGCGGTGGAGGAAGGCAGGGTGATCTACTCCAACATCCGCAAGTTTATCCGGTACCTGTTGTCCTGCAACATTGGCGAGGTGCTCACGATGTTTTTGGGGATGCTCATGGGGCTTCCGGTGGTGCTGCTGCCCATCCAGATTTTGCTTGTCAACCTGGTGACCGACGGGCTTCCCGCCATCGCCCTGGGGTTAGAGCCGCCGGAAAAGGATATTATGAATAAAAAGCCCCGCAAAGCGTCTGACAGCGTGTTTTCCGACGGCCTTTTAACCACGATCATCTTCCGGGGATGCCTCATCGGCCTTACCACCCTGGCGATTTTTGTCACCCTGTTTCGCATGAGCCTCAGCGTGGATGTGGCCCGGACAGGGGCGTTTTTGGGGCTGGTGATGGCCCAGCTCATCCATGTGTTCGAGTGCAAAAGCGAAGTGAAAAATGTTTTCACCGTGCCTTACCTAAACAACATTAAATTGGTGCTGGCGGCGTCCCTTTCGGGCATCACCATCTTTTCGGTGATCTACATAAAAGCGCTTCGGCCGATTTTTTCCACTGTGCCGCTGACAGGAACCCATGTGCTGGTGGTGATCGGGTTCTGCCTGGCGGCGCCGGTTCTAAGCGCAGTATTCAGCCTGTTTCGGCGCAAAAAGTCCGGAGATATTACCCTGGATATGACCGGAAAACTGGGGTAGCTGGAATCTTTTGCATCATGGCCGCATACAATTCCAATACAGGCTTAGTGAAACAATTGTTGGAAAAGGGGTGCGGGGATGTTTGTTTGTTCTATGAAAATGTCCAGAATCAAAATATTTGCGGTGTTTGCCGTGGTGCTGATAGCGGCGCTCATCGGCATCGGCGTTTTGGTGTCCTCCCGGGGGGAAGCAAATACTTCCGCCAGCGCCCAGACGCCAAAACTTTTGGCCGAAACGAATGAACAGCGGATCGATTTTCTCAAGCAGTTCGGATGGGAAGTCTCCGCCGAACCGGTAGAGGTGGTGGAGGTAGTCATCCCCACCGAATTTGACCAGACCTATGAAAAATACAACATTATCCAGAAAAAACAGGGGTTTGATCTGGAGGATTATAAAGGGAAGCGGGTCAAACGCTGGACCTATGAGATCACAAACTACCCGGACGGCAAAACAGGTGTCAGGGCCAATCTTTTGGTGCTGGATGACAAGATCATCGGCGGGGATATAAGCTCGGTGGAGCTCGACGGCTTTATGCACGGCTTTCAGCTGGAGGAATAGGGATTATATAAAGGAGGTTGCAGCCAAAAGCTGCAACCTCCTTTTGGATATGTCCCATTTGTGATAACGCGGCATTATTTTTCTGTTTACGGCTCTTTCCGCTCTTTTTGGACAAATCCCAGAGCAAGAATACCGCAAACAATAGCTAGCATCAGCAAAGGAAGCTCGAAAGCCAAGGCGCTATAGCCCCAGGATTTCATACTGATATGCCAAAGAGAAATACCGCTGCCAAGCAGGATAAACAGGATTCCCAGAACTTTATACTGCTTTTTAAGGGGAGGTTTTGCAATCAAAAGCAGGACAAACCAGACGGATGCGATAATCAGCCTGGGAGCGTTAAACTCGACCAAGAAACTAAGCCAATGAGAATCACCACTAAACAAATAAACAATGTACCCAAAGTTCCTTGCAAATGTTAGGAAACAGAGAAACAGATAAACGCCGGACAAAATACGGCATAGGGACCACTTGCTCATATCCGGAAGGGTATTTCCGCATTTTCCGCACCACTTGCTTTTAGAGGGATTTTCCGCGCCGCAGTTTGGGCAAACCGCCATTTTTTGAACACTCCTTTCCGCCTCTATTCAAACATGGATAAAAACGACGACAGCCATGATAGTATTTTTCCGCCGGCAATCAGCATGGTAAGCACCCACAATACCAACCAGACAACAGCCGCCACACAGGCCCAGGTTATCAGCTTGGCGGACAGTTTTTTCTGCCCCCGGAAAGGGGTGAGAGAAACCAGAAGCCCCAAAATAAGGCCGGTTAATGGGATAAAAATACAGTGGAGATACAGAATGAATTTGACTACTCCTTTTTCCAAAATACCGTCTGAAAAGGCGTTTTGCGGGGACCAAAAAGCCTCTCTTTCTCGTTCTTCCGGGTTTAATTGAGGATTGGTAAAATCCATCATATCCGCGCCGCATTTAATGCAGAAACGATTATCCTCTGCGTTTTGAATCCCGCAATAGGGACACTTTTTTGTTGCACTTTTTGGTGTTTGAGTTACCGTGCCCGCCGCTTGTGTCATATTCACTATATCCGCGCCGCATTTGACACAAAACTGGAAATCATCCGGATTTTGATGACCGCAATAGGGACAGCTTTTCATGTTGCTCCACTCCTCGGATTTTTTATTTTATATAGTTGCCGCAGGTTTATCTTCATTATAGCAAATATTTCGCAAAAATCAATATTAATAGCTAAAAATATAGTTATAAGTTTCTTTTAACTTACAGTTATCACTATCAAAATTAACTTGAGGTGATAGTCATGAGTGTGGATTATAAATTGATCGGCAGCCGGATTAAGGCCAAGCGAAAGGCCGCCGGAAAAACCCAGGAGCAGCTGGCGGAAAAGCTCTCCGTCAGTGTGGGATATATCAGCCAATTAGAGCGCGGCGTTACAAAAATAAGCCTGGATACCCTGTCGGAAATTTGCTCGATTTTAAACTGTGATATGCCTTTTTTTATTACAGGGGCCTCTACGGGACAAAATGCCTATTTGCAGGCAGAATTATTGGATAAATATGCTGCCCTTAACCAAATCCAAAAAAGAATCGTATTGGAGTTTATAGATATTCTCGTTAAACACAGCGGCGTTAATTCTTAAAACATGTGCAGTTGCCAAAAGCCGGACGCTTGTGATAAAATAAACACATATCTGCATATATCTGCCGGAACGGAGGGGAATGGATGCCGGATGCTGTCATGCGGCTGGATAAATTTTTTTCCAGCCAGTCGATTTTAAGCCGTAAAGAAACGGCGAAGTGCGTCCGCCAGGGACGGATCACCGTCAACGGGGAACCTGCCCGGGCCTGCGATCAAAAAATAAGCCCCGGCCGGGACCGGATCGCCCTGGACGGCCAGGAGGTAGGCTTTAAACAGCATGTTTACCTGATGCTCAACAAGCCCGCCGGGGTGGTGAGCGCGACCGAGGACAGCCGGTATCCCACCGTGCTGGATCTTGTGCCCCCCGAGCTGTACCGCAAAGGCCTTTTTCCCGCCGGGCGGCTGGATAAGGATACCGAGGGCTTTGTCCTTTTGACCGACGACGGGGAATTTGCCCACGCAATGTTATCTCCCCGGCATCATGTCCCCAAGGTGTACGAGGCGGTTTTGGACGGGCCGGTGGGCCCCAGAGAGCAGGAACTGTTCGCCGCGGGAATGACCCTGGCCTCCGGCGAGGTATGCGCTCCCGCCGGACTTAGGGTGCTGTCTGGGGGGGAGCATCCGCTGGTGGAAGTCACTTTGGTGGAGGGAAAATACCATCAGATCAAGCGGATGTTCGGGGCGGTGGGCCGCCGGGTGGAGGCCTTAAAGCGTGTAAAAATCGGCGGCCTTATTTTGGACAAAACGCTTCAAAAAGGCGATTGCCGAGCCCTTTCCCCCCAGGAGGTTGAGGCGGTTATAAGTAGAATTTTATAAAAAAAATGCACTTGAATTCTGTTTTTTTGATGCGTTAGGCAAAGTACATAAAGCTATTTTGCAAAGTTTGGGTAATCGGTGACTGTTATTTTATCCCCGACTTTGTTATAGTATTAGTTGTAATTCGTGTATACTTGCGTACTTTTATATGTTGAAATACTGTATACCGATTGAAAAACAATCTAGGAGGTCCTTTCATGGCAAGTTTGTCGCTTCGAAACATTTATAAAAGATATCCGGGCGGCGTCACCGCTGTATCCGATTTCAATCTCGAAATTAAGGATAAAGAATTCGTTATCCTGGTCGGTCCTTCCGGCTGCGGTAAATCCACAACCCTTCGCATGATCGCCGGCTTGGAGGAAATCTCCGATGGTGAGCTGTATATCGGCAACAAGCTGGTCAACGACGTAGCGCCTAAAGACCGCGATATCGCGATGGTGTTCCAGAACTACGCGCTGTATCCGCACATGACCGTGTTTGAAAACATGGCGTTCGGCTTGAAACTGCGCAAAACCCCGAAAGATGAAATCAAAAAGCGCGTGGCGGAAGCTGCCCGCATTTTGGATATTGAGCATCTGCTCGACCGTAAGCCCAAGGCGTTGTCCGGTGGTCAGCGTCAGCGTGTTGCGCTGGGCCGTGCTATCGTTCGTGAGCCTCAGGTCTTCCTTCTGGACGAGCCGCTGTCCAACTTGGACGCAAAACTCCGTGCCCAGATGCGGACCGAGTTGTCCAAACTCCATCAGCGCCTGGGAACCACCTTCATCTACGTTACCCATGACCAGACCGAAGCTATGACCATGGCTGACCGGATCGTTGTCATGAAAGACGGCGTTATTCAGCAGGTGGATTCTCCTCAAAAACTGTATGCAGAGCCTGCCAACGTATTCGTCGCCGGCTTTATTGGATCTCCTCAAATGAACTTTATCGACGCGATGCTGTTTGAAAAAGACGGCAAAATGTATGTGGAGTTCGGCTCTGAAGATACCAAGAATAGACGGGGTAAAAAATTCCAGGTTGAGCTTCCCGAGAGCAAGCTGAAAAATCCGGAGATTAAAAATTACGTAAATAAAGAGGTTATCGTGGGCGTCCGTCCTGAGTGCATCCACGACGAGGAGATGTTCTTAGCTTCGGCGACCACCGGCTTTATCGACTGCGTTGTAGAGGTCACCGAGCGCATGGGTGCGGAGACTTACTTGTACCTCAACTGTGAAGGCACCTCTCTGACTGCCCGCGTTTCTCCTCGGAACACTTCCCGTGCTGAAGATGAGATCCGTATGGCTATCGATCCCCAGAAGGTTCACATCTTCGACAAGGAAACCGAAAAGATCATTATCAACTAATTCGGTTGTCTGAACATAGTAAAAACGGATCCGCTTACAGGCGGGTCCGTTTTTTTATTTGATAGAAAAGTTAAAGGAAACTTCTTCATTTAACAGGGAGTTAACAAATAGATGCTCAAAATGTGTTACAATTTGTAATAAATTCGCAGAAATTGTTTCCAATTCGAAATTTATCAAGAGAGATCGAGCTTTTTTATAAAATTTTTTGATAATGTGCCGTAAAACCGGTTGCAAAAATTGGTGTTTTTAGTTAAAATAAAACTAACTAGGCATGTAAAGCTGTCGTAAAATGTTAAGGCGGCTGAAAAATTTTATAAAAAAGAAGGAGATTAACATGTCCAACCGACTTTTTCAAGGCGTCGTCCATCAAATGCGGGATGCAATCGACCGGGTCATTGGCGTCGTAGATGAAACGGCGACCATCATTGCCTGCAGTGAGCTTTCCAAAATCGGCATTACCCACGAATTTATCTCGTTGGATATGGCGGATTCCCATGACACCTTTATCCGCGACGGCTATACGTATAAGCCGTTTGGGCCTCATATCAAACCTGATTATGCCGTTTTTGTGGAAGGTGTGGATGAAACTGCGTCCAAATACGCGCAGATTCTGGCGATCACTCTGTCGAGCATCAAGCAGTATTACGACGAGAAATACGACCGGAACAACTTTATCAAAAACGTTGTTTTGGACAACATCCTGCCGGGGGATATCTATGTCAAGGCCAGGGAGCTTCACTTTAACACCGACGTCAGCCGGGTGGCCCTGCTGATTAAGGTGATCTCTTCCAATGATGTCAGCGCTTATGACGTCATCCAGAATCTGTTCCCTGACAAGCAAAAGGACTTTGTTTTTAACATCAGCGAAAGCGATATCGTCTTGATTAAAGAGATCAAGGCCGGCATTGATTCCAAGGATCTGGAAAAGCTGGCCCGTTCGATTGTGGATACGTTAAGCAGCGAATTTTACACCCGGGCTACGGTAGGCATCGGCACCGCGGTGGTGGGCGTGAAGGACTTGGCCCGTTCGTTTAAGGAAGCGCAGGTGGCGCTGGAAGTGGGCAAGGTGTTTGACACCGAGAAAGCGATTGTCAGCTATGACAATTTGGGCATTGCCCGGCTGATTTACCAGCTTCCCACAACGCTGTGCGAAACCTTTTTAAAGGAAGTTTTCAAACAGGGCTCTATTGAGTCTCTGGATCATGAGACGCTGTTTACCATTCAAAAATTCTTTGAAAACAACCTGAACGTTTCCGAGACTTCCCGCAAGCTGTTTGTCCACCGCAATACGCTGGTTTACCGTCTGGAGAAGATCAAAAAACTCACCGGTCTGGACCTGCGGGAATTCGACCATGCGATTATCTTTAAAATCGCGCTGATGGTGAAAAAATATCTGACATCCAATCCGGTGAAATTCTAACCAAGTAAGGTTTAGGAGCAGTTGTAGATGATTGATTTAATTAATGTAAGCTTTTCATATGACAACGGGACAACCGCTCTTAAGGATGTTAACCTAAAGATTGACAGCGGGGAGTTTGCCTTTGTAGTAGGTGCATCCGGAGCGGGCAAAAGCTCCCTGCTAAAGCTTTTGCTCAGGGAAAATGTAGCAAATTCCGGCACGGTGATTGTCAACGGGTTTAACTTAAACAAACTCAAGCGCCGGGAGATTCCGAAATTCCGCCGCTCTATCGGGGTGGTGTTCCAGGACTTCCGCCTGATTCCCACCATGACGGTGTTTGACAACATCGCTTTCAGCTTAAGGGTAACCGATGCGTCCAACAAGTTTATCCGCAGCCGGGTTCCCTATGTGTTGGAGCTGATGGGACTTACCGACAAGGTCAAGCGGTTCCCCAACGAGCTTTCAGGCGGGGAGCAGCAGCGTGTGGCTTTAGCCAGAGCGCTGGTCAACGACCCCACGCTGCTCATTGCCGACGAGCCTACCGGAAACGTTGACCCAGAGCTCAGCTATGAAATTTTAGAGTTGCTGCGGGAGATTAACAACTGCGGCGTTACCGTGCTCATGGTTACCCATGAGCACGATTTAGTGCGCTATTTTGGCGGACGAACGATTAATATTGAAAACGGGAAAGTCGCTTTCGATGGAATTATAGGAGGCCAGGATGAAAGGGAGCAGCTTTAAATACCTTGTGGGCGAAGGCGCTAAAAACGTCTGGTATAACCGGCTGATGTCGTTCGCCTCGGTAGGGGTCCTGACCACCTGTCTGCTGCTGGTTGGCTTTGCCATGCTGTTTACCATGAACGTCAACAGCATGGTGGGCTATGTGGAGCAGCAAAACGAGGCGGTGGTGTTTATTGAGGACGCCGCCACGGATGAGCAGATCGAAGCCTTGCGGCAGGAACTTTTGGATACAGGAAACGTCGGCAACATTGAATATATCTCCAAGGAAGACGCTCTGGCGGAACAGAAATCTGCCATGGGTGAGGACGGCGATCTTTTGGATGGCATCGGCGAGGATGTGTTCCCCGCGTCGTTTCGGATCCAGATTACGGACCTGTCCCAGATGGCTTCCACGGTGAGTACCATCGAGGGGATGGACAATGTGCTTAAGGTTAATGCCTCCGCCGAAATGGGACAGGCTCTTACTTCGGTCAAGCAGCTTGTCAACACCTTTGGCCTTGTGGTAATCGGGGCGCTGATTATCGTTTCCATCGTCATTATTGCCAATACCATCCGGGCGTCGGTATTTTCCCGCCGCCGGGAGATCAATATTATGAAATATGTGGGCGCCACCGACGGCTTTATCCGGCTGCCCTTTGTGGTGGAAGGCTTGCTGCTCGGCTTAGTCTCGGCGGTGGTGGCGTTTTTTGTGATCTGGGGCGCTTATACGGGGCTTGTCCATCTGATTACAGGGGAGAGTTCTTCCCTGTGGCTGCGGATGATGTTCCAAAGCGTTGTCCCTTTCCGGGATGTGGCGTGGCAGCTGGGGCTTTCGTTCGCCGGCGCCGGCATGGTGACAGGTGCTATCGGAAGCGCGTTTTGCATCAGCAGCCATTTGAAAGTGTAGGTTTATGTTCCGGCAGCAAGGAGGCGCGTCATGGCTTTTCCTCACAGCAAACGGTTTTGGGCAAGGGCCTTTTCCCTGGGATTGGCGGTTGCCGTCGCGGCTGGGGTGCTTAATCCCTTGACCTTACATACCAGCGCCCAGGACGTTTCCTCCGACCTGACCCAGAAAATCAATGATCTGGAACAGCAGCAGAAAGAGATTCAGGAGCGCTTAAAGCAGACTCAAAGCGATATCGATAAGCAGGAAGAATACCAGCAGGAGCTTGACCGGCAGATTGACGTGACCCAGCAGCAGGTGGTTTTGTTAAACCAAAAGATCGCCGAGAGCAACCAGGCTATCGAGGAACAAAACAAGGCGGTGGCGGAAAAACAGGCTCAGGTGGATCAGACGACGGAGGATTTCCGTCAGCGGATGCGGGCGATGTACATGTCGGAAGACCCGTCCATGCTTTCGGTTTTGTTTGAATCCGAGGGGATCGGGGACTTTTTGTCCCGGATGGAGACCATTCGCCGGGTGTCCCAGCACGATCAGGATTTGATCGACAGGCTGCGGAAGGAAAAACAAGAGCTGCAAGACGCCCAGTCCCTGTTAGAACAGGAAAACAAAGAGCTGGAACAGACCAGGGCCTCGGTGGACTTTAAGCAGAAGCAGCTGGAGGAAGCCTACAGCCAGAGCGAAACCGCCACCCTGGACTTAAACCGCATGTACGAGCAGTACCAGGCGAATAAAGAAGAGATTGATCAGGCGATGGAAGCGGCGGAGCAGGAGGTCCAGGAGATCATCCGCAAGGCTCAGGAGGAAGAGGAACGGCGCAAGCAGGAACAAGCCCAGCAGAACCCCTCCTCAGACAGTACCGGCAGCGGGCAGGAGGGGGAAACCTCTTCCGGCAGCTCCGGGGAAGAAGGAACGGATTCCGGCGGAGAAAATTCCTCTGGGGAAAGCTCTTCCGGGGGGAATTCCTCCGAAGACGCAACTCAGCCGGACAACGGAAAATTCACCTGGCCGGTGCCGGGGTTTACCTATTATTCCAACTACGGTTGGCGCACCTGGCCGGACGGCAGCAAGGAATTTCATAAGGGAATCGATATTTCCGGCGGCGGCATTTACGGCCACGACATTGTGGCCGCTGCTGACGGGGAAGTGATTTTAGCCCGCAACTGGGATCCGGGAGCGGGAAGCTACGGAAAAGAAGTGATGATTAATCACGGCGACGGCATTGTCACCCTGTATGGCCACGCCAGCGAGGTGGTGGTAACCACAGGGCAGCAGGTGAAAAAAGGACAGGTGATTGCTAAAGTGGGGAGCACTGGCTGGTCTACCGGCCCGCATCTGCACTTTGAGGTCCGGATCAACGGACAGCACACCAATCCGGAACCTTATTTGTTTTAACCTTATTCTGTGGAAAAGAGGAGATTGTATCCATGCAAAGCCGTAGGCGCAAGCTTTTAAAAATAGCTTCCTTTATCGTCGTTTTGTCGATGGTTTGGGTTTCCAATTTTCATTTTTTTGATATAGCAAACACCGTCAGCGCGGCATCCATCAATGATTTGCAGGACGAATACAACCGGCTGGAGCAGCAGCAGCGGGAAATCCAGGAAAAGATGAAACAGACTGAAAGCGAGCAGGCTGCGGAACAAGAACGTCAAAATCAACTGGACGAACAGATTCAGGTCACACAGGATCAAATTGACCTGTTGACCCAGCAGATTGCCCAGATTAACGAGGAACTGGAACAGAAGGAACAAGACATTGCCCTCAAAACCGAGGAGCTTAACGAGACCACCGAGCAGTTTAAACAGCGGATGCGGGCGATGTATATGTCGGAAGATCCTTCGATGCTTTCCATTTTGTTTGAGTCCGAGGGAATCGGGGATTTCCTCTCCCGGGTGGAGATGGTCCGGCGTGTGTCCGAGCATGACAACGAGCTGATTGATACGCTGGAGCGGCAAAGGACCGAGCTGGAAGAGGAAAAGGCCCAGGTGGAACAAGATAAAAAAGCGTTGGAAGACTCCCAAGCGGCTATGGAGGTAAAACAGCAGCAGTTAAATGCCGCTTATGAGGAAAGCCAAAATGCCGTGTTGGATCTGCAAAGGCTGGAGGAACGCTATCAGGCCAACAAGGAACAGATTGACGCGGAGATGGCTCAGGCCGAGGAGGAGATCCAAGAAGCCATTCGGGCGGCACAGGGATCTTCCGGCGACAGCGCTGCGGAAGGGGTTCCTATTCAAGCGGAAGGGACGTTTATCTGGCCGGTTCCCGGGTATACCAATATCACCTCCGGCTTTGGCTACCGTTGGGGGACCACTCATAAAGGCATCGATATTTCCAGCGGCGGTATTTATGGGAAAACCATTGTAGCTTCCGATTCCGGCACGGTTATTAAGGTTGTCACCAACGATATCCCCGGTTACAGCTACGGAAAATATGTGATGATCGATCACGGCGGCGGAAGGGTGACCTTGTACGGTCACTGCAGCGCCATTTTGGTAAGCACGGGCCAGCAGGTGACTCAAGGACAGGCCATTGCCCGGGTGGGCAATACCGGCAACAGCACCGGCCCTCACTGCCACTTTGAAGTGCGTATTAACGGCGTAGCCCAAAACCCGCTTAACTATGTATCTCCGTAACAGCTTGTAGCCTTGGAAGACAGAATACATTATTCGTGTGGAAGAAATTCTTCCACACGAATTACTTTACCCTATTGATAAAGGACGGCGAACGTATCCATGAACAAAAAAATCTCACTGGGTGCTGCGATCAGCTTTATGGCGATTGTGGCGGCGATCACTTTCACCCTGACGATGATCTTCTCCCTGAATATCTTTAACTCGAAGATCCTTAACGTTAACGACCGGGAAAATCTCTACACAAAATTGTCGGAGATTGACAGCATGGTTCGCCAGAACTATCAGGGTACGATCGATGAAGACCTGCTGCTGGACGCCATCGCCGACGGTTATGTTAACGGCCTGGATGACCGGTACGCCGCTTATTATACGGCGGAAGAGATGAAAAAAGAGACGCAGGCCAACAACGGGGAACTGGTAGGGATCGGCGTAACGGTGACCGAGGATGAAAGCGGTTATATCCGGGTAGTCGGCGTATACGACGACTCTCCCGCTTCGGTGGCGGGCATCCAGGCGGACGACCTGATTATCCAGGTGGACGGAGAGGATGTAAAAAGCATTGGGTATTCCCGGGCTACCGATAATATCCAGGGAGACGAAGGCACCAAAGTGCGGCTTTTGACCCGGCGGGACGGCGTGGATCAGGCGGAGATGGAGCTTGTCCGCAAACGGGTGGAAATCCCCAGCGTCAGCTACCGGATGATCGGGACGAACGGCTACGTGAAAATCGACGGGTTCAGCGGCAGCACGGTGGATCAGTTCAGCAACGTAGTGGACAGCTTGATTGACGAGGGCGCTCAGGCTTTGATCTTTGATGTGCGCAACAATTCGGGCGGTACGCTGGACTCGGTTGTCAAAATGCTGGATAAGCTGCTTCCTGCGGGGGTGATTGCCACCTCCACCACGGCGGACGGCACCACCACAGAACTGGCCCGTTCGGATGCCAGCGAGATTACCCTACCCATGGTGACGCTGACAAACGCCAACACCGCCAGCGCGGCCGAGCTGTTTGTGGCGGCGCTGCGGGATTATGAGAAAACCGAAGTGGTGGGGACGACCACCTTCGGCAAGGGCGTCATGCAGACCACCTACACCCTCACCGACGGCAGCGGCATTAAATTTACCACCGCAAAATTTAACCCGCCGGTAAGCGAAAACTTTGACGGCGTGGGAATTACGCCGGACTATGAAGTGACATTGACGGCGGATCAGGAAAAGAATTTTGAAAATCTGGATGAGACGACTGATCCCCAGCTGCAAAAAGCGGTGGAAGTTGCCAACGCCCTGCAAAACTAAACAAGTCGTAAAAACCACTTTGACTGCATATATTCCTGAAGATGGGAAAAATAGAGCAGGATAAGGTGGTTTTTCGATTGTTCAGCGTGCTTATGGAGAGAAAGCCTCCGGCCGGGGCGTTTTTACGGCTGTTTTTAAAACCGGCAGTTACGCTTATCGACCAGCGGCCGGCGCGGTTTGCCGTTGTGACCCTGCCCAACAAACAGCATGTGGACTGGCGGGAAATACAGGCGCTTTTGGGGCGCACAGCTTCCAATATAGTGCTGGGAGAGGGGATTATCCTCCCCGAAGGGAGCGGCCTGTCCCCGGTGGACACTTCTCCCTTATCCCGCCGGACGCTGCTGACGGCCCTTGGCAGCCTGCTTAGGCAGGCGGACATCTCGTTGCAGCAGATGGATACAGCCCTTATCGATCCCGGCGGCAAAGGAATTTCCTATGCCAAGGTGCTTGTAAAGTACAGCGGCCGGCTTCGGGTCGTCACCGCCGCCACCGACCTGTATGAGGATTTTTCCAGCCGGATGCTGGAGGAATACGGCGCGGTGGTTACCGTAGACGCCGGGCCCGGCGGTATACTGGGAAGCCGCCTGGTTGCAGCGCCCTTTGGGCTGCCGCAGGGTTTCGCGAAAAAAATCACCGCGCCGGTACTGTCGGCGCTCCCCTCCGGCGCACAAAACGGCTATGATTCCTTTGAAAGCGACTTACCCTCTCCTTTCCGGGAATTAAAGCCGGAGGGGGTGCCCCCCTTTGTTTTCCAGGCGGCGCTGTACGGGGCGTGCCATATTGAATTCTTGGGCGAAGCGCCTGTCCTCACCTGCCGGCGCCGGGGGGAGAAAATTCCGCTGGAGCAGGCGGCCTGGGAGATATTTAAAACTTGACAGCGGCGGCGCTTGCTAATATAATAAAAGTTATTATCCGATTGCCTTTATGCCCCAAAGGCAACCCGGATTTTATTGGATATACCGCTTTTTTACAAAAGAATGAAATAGAGTGCAAGGAGGAACACAAGCGTGGCAGACAAGCAGATCATTTTAACGGATGAGGGCCTCAAAAAACTGGAAGACGAACTGGAGGAACTGAAAACCGTTAAACGGAAGGAAGTCGCGGCGAAAATCAAGGTAGCCCTCTCGTTCGGCGACCTGTCCGAGAACAGCGCATATGACGAGGCGAAAAACGAGCAGGCGATGGTAGAGGCGAGAATCGCCCAGCTGGAGGCAATGCTCAAAAACGTCAAGGTGCTCGACGAGGAAGAACTGACCACCGATACCGTGTCCGTAGGCTCCAAGGTGCGGGTTAAAGACGTAGAAATGAACGAGGAGCTTACCTATCAGATCGTGGGTTCCACCGAGGCGGATCCCATGGAAAACCGTATTTCGGATGAAAGCCCTGTGGGAAAAAGCCTGCTGGGACACCGGGCGGGCGATGTTGTGGAGGTCGAGGTGCCGGTAGGCGTCATCACCTACGAGGTGCTGGAGATCTCTAAGTAACGGAAGGTGAGGGCTAAAGCGGGCGTCGTGCGCCCGCTTTGCTGCTATGATAGCATAGCCCCGCAGACAGGGTAAACGATAAAAAGGGAAAGGACGTACACAATGAGCGAAAATCAGACCGCCACGCCGGAAGCTGAGCTGGATTTAGGGGAGCAGATGGTCATCCGCCGCCAAAAGCTGTTGGCTTTGCAGTCCGAGGGCAAAGATCCTTTTGAAATCACAAAGTATCATCAAACCCATCACAGTGTTGAGATCAAAGAAAATTTTGAAGCGCTGGAGGGACAAACCGTCAGCGTTGCAGGACGTATGATGTCCAAACGCGTTATGGGCAAGGCGTCGTTTTGCAATCTGCAGGATCTTCAGGGGAATATCCAGTCGTATGTTGCCCGGGACGCAGTGGGCGAAGACCCCTACAAGATGTTTAAAAAGCTTGATATCGGGGATATTATCGGCATCAAGGGAGAGGTGTTCAAGACCAAAACAGGCGAGATTTCCATTCACGCCACCGAGGTTACCCTCCTTTCCAAAAGCCTTCAGGTCCTTCCTGAAAAATTTCACGGTCTTACCAACACCGACATGCGCTACCGTCAGCGTTATGTTGACCTGATTATGAACAGCGAGGTTAAAACAACCTTTATTACCCGTTCCAAAATTATCAGCGCGGTTCGCCGTTATCTGGACGGTCAGGGCTTTATGGAAGTGGAAACTCCCATGCTGGTTTCTAATGCGGGCGGCGCGGCGGCAAGACCCTTTGAAACGCATTTTAACGCCCTTGACACAGATGTGAAACTGCGGATTTCGCTTGAGCTGTATTTGAAAAGACTGATCGTAGGCGGTATGGAACGTGTTTATGAAATCGGGCGGGTATTCCGCAACGAGGGCCTGGACACACGTCATAACCCTGAGTTCACCCTTATGGAGCTGTATCAGGCTTATACCGACTATCACGGCATGATGGATTTGACCGAAAATCTCTATCGCTATGTGGCCAAGGAGGTTTTGGGGACTACGAAAATTACCTATAACGGGATTGAAATGGACCTGGGTAAGCCGTTTGAGCGGATTACCATGGTTGACGCAGTCAAGAAATATTCGGGCGTTGATTTTAATGAGATTAAAACTCTGGACGAGGCTAGGGCGGCGGCCAAAGAGCATAAGGTAGAGTATGAGGAGCGCCATAAAAAGGGCGATATCCTCAACCTGTTCTTCGAGGCCTTTGTAGAGGAGCATCTCATTCAGCCCACCTTTGTGATGGATCATCCCATCGAGATTTCGCCCCTTACCAAGAAAAAGCCGGACAACCCCGACTATGTTGAACGGTTTGAGTTCTTTATGAACGGCTGGGAGATGGCGAACGCTTATTCCGAGCTTAACGATCCTATTGATCAGCGGGAGCGTTTTAAAGCTCAGGAAGAGCTGCTGGCTCAGGGCGATGAAGAGGCGAACACCACCGATGAGGATTTCCTCTATGCGCTTGAGCTGGGGATGCCTCCCACGGGCGGAATCGGGTTCGGCATTGATCGTATGGTGATGCTGTTAACCGACTCCCCGGCGATTCGGGACGTGCTGTTGTTCCCCACCATGAAGCCAAAAGAATAGATCGTACAAGCGCTGGCTTTCCGCGAAAGGAGGAAACGCCGTGTCGGATTTTGACGAGCAGGAAAAAAAGGATCAGGAATACCGGAAAGAACTAATCGAGCTTAAAAAGGTGCGCCAGGGACAGCTCCCCAACGTGTATGCAGAGGAGCGGGCCGAGGAGGAACAAAAGCCTAAAGCGCCTATGACCTTTAAGCAGAAAATCGCCAATTTCTGGTACCATTACCGGGGGACTGTGATCGTGGTTGTGGTGCTGCTGGCGATTATGGGGTATCTGGTAGGCGATCTTTTGTTTGAAGAAAAATATGACCTGACGGTGGTGGTGTCCACCTCCTATCCCATGAGCACTATCCAGGCGCCTTTGGAGACGGTGCTGGAAGAGTATGCGACGGATTACGACGGCAACGGCGAGGTCAATGTGGGAGTCAGTGTTGTCAATATCAGGGATCCCGAAAGCGGCGGAAGCGATACCGAGATGGATATCGCCAGCAAGGCCAAGATTATCGGGATGCTCACCACAGGGGACCCCATCCTGTTTTTGGTGGACGATGTTTCCTATGAATATATGTACAATGGGGATTTCTTCACCGACCTGTCCGGTTATGCCAAGGACGGCAGCGAGGACAGCAAAAATATCAAGGAAAAACGCTTTTATATTGGCGACACGACCTTTGAGGACGACCTGATGGAAGAAGGCGGGTTAATACGGGAGGAATTTCCCGATGATCTGACCTTTGTCCTTCGGGATTTCGAGGGCCTTAACACAGATGACAGTGATGTCAAAAAGAACTATGAATACACCGAGTCGGTGGTAACCAATCTGGTCAACGGCGTTCACGCCGGAAACAGCCAGTAAGCTGTAAGAAAGGAAAGGGAATCGTTATGAGAAGTGACCGCATTAAACAAGGCGTTAACGCTGCGCCTCAGCGCGCGCTGCTGTATGCGCTGGGCCTGACGGATGAAGAGATTAATAAGCCACTTATCGGTATTGTCAGCTCCCAGAACGAAATCGTTCCGGGGCATATGAATATTGATAAAATTGTGGAGGCTGTCAAACAGGGCGTGGCCCTGGCAGGCGGCGTTCCCATTGTATTCCCCGCTATCGCGGTGTGCGACGGCATCGCCATGGGCCATCAGGGGATGAAATACTCTTTAGTTACCCGGGAACTGATCGCCGATTCCACCGAGGCCATGGCCACCGCTCATCCCTTTGACGGCCTGGTGATGGTCCCCAACTGCGACAAAAACGTCCCCGGCCTGTTGATGGCGGCGGCCCGTTTAAACATCCCCTCGATCTTTGTCAGCGGCGGTCCCATGCTGGCGGGCACCATGTCCGGCGGCAAGATCAGCTACTCCAACGTCTCCGAGGCGGTCAGCCGCTTTAAAGTGGGCGAAATCGACGAGCAGGGGCTTTGGGAGTGCGAGCATAAAGCCTGCCCCACCTGCGGCAGCTGCTCCGGCATGTTTACCGCCAACAGCATGAACTGCCTGACCGAGGTTTTGGGCATGGGCCTTTCCGGCAACGGCACCATCCCTGCGGTGTATTCCGAGCGGCTTCGCCTGGCCAAACACGCGGGCATGCAGATCATGGAGCTTGTAAAAAACGATATCAAGCCCCGGGATATCATGACCAAAAATGCGTTTTTGAATGCTTTAACCATTGATATGGCATTAGGATGCAGCACCAACAGCATGTTACATATTCCGGCTATTGCTCACGAGTGCGGCATCGACCTGGATTTAGAGCTGGCAAACGACATCTCGGCCCACACTCCCAACCTGTGCCATTTAGCGCCGGCGGGCAACCATTATATCGAGCAGCTCAACGAGGCGGGCGGCATTTACGCAGTGATGCACGAGATCAATAAATTAGGGCTTCTGCACACCGAATGTTTGACCTGCACCGGTAAAACGGTGGCCGAAAACATCGAAGGCCGGGAGATCAAAGACACTGAAATTATCCGCACTGTTGATAATCCGTATAGTAAAACAGGCGGTATAGCTGTTTTGAAGGGCAATCTGGCTCCGGACGGCTGTGTGGTCAAGCGTTCCGCCGTGGCGGAGGAAATGATGCACCACAAGGGCAAAGCCCGGGTGTTTGACTGCGAGGAGGACGCTTTGCAGGCCATCTACGACGGAAAAATCAACCCCGGCGAGGTGGTTATCATCCGGTATGAAGGCCCCAAGGGCGGCCCCGGTATGCGGGAGATGCTCAACCCCACCTCGGCTATTATGGGAAGCGGCCTTGGCAACAGCGTGGCGCTGATTACCGACGGGCGGTTTTCCGGAGCTACCCGGGGCGCGGCTATCGGCCATGTATCGCCGGAAGCGGCGGTGGGCGGCAACATCGCCCTGGTGGAAGAAGGGGATATCATTGAGATCGACATCCCTGCCAATACCATCAACGTGCTGATCTCCGATGAGGAGATGGAGGCCCGGCGGGCGAAATGGCAGCCCAGAGAGCCCAGGATCACCACCGGCTATCTGGCCCGGTATGCCAAGAGCGTGACCTCCGGCTCTACCGGCGCTGTGCTGAAATAAGCTTTGTTTGACGGCTGCCGCCATGAAGGAGTTGGCGGCAGCCGTTTTGCGCTTTACAAAAAGTATTTGCGAGGAATTCATAAAATAGGGGAGGGCTAAAACATGCAGGCGAAAATGTCGCTGATCGTGCCTTGTTATAATGAGGAAGCGTGTATCCCGCTTTTTTATGCCGAGGTCAACAAGGTGTACGAAGGGGAATTAAAGCAGCGGGAAATCGAACTGGAGTACGTTTTTGTGGACGACGGCAGCAGTGACCAGACGCTGCCGGTGGTTAAATCGCTGGCGGAAAAGGATGACCGGGTGCACTTTGTTTCCTTTTCTCGAAATTTTGGCAAGGAGGCAGCCATGTACGCGGGGCTTCAGGCCGCTACAGGGGATTATGTGGCCATTATGGACGTGGATTTGCAAGACCCGCCGGCCCTGCTGCCGCAGATGGTAGACGCCATTCAAAACGAGGGTTACGACTGCGTGGCAACCAAACGAGGCACCCGTAAGGGAGAGCCGCCGGTGCGGTCGTTTTTTGCCCGGCTGTTTTACCGGATGATCAACAAAATGACCACGACCAAAATTGTGGACGGCGCCCGGGATTACCGGCTGATGGTGCGGCCTATGGTGGACGCCATTTTGTCCGATCGAGAATACAACCGGTTTTCCAAGGGGATTTTCAGCTGGGTGGGCTTTAAAACCAAGTGGCTGGAGTATGAGAATATCGAGCGCAGCGCCGGCAAGACCAAGTGGTCGTTTTGGAAGCTGTTTTTATATTCCATCGACGGGATTTTGGCCTACTCCACCGCGCCGCTGGCGCTGGTGTCGGTGATCGGCATTATCCTTTGCTTTGTCGCATTTATCGCCCTTTGCTTTGTGGTGATCCGGGCGCTGATCTTTGGCGATCCGGTGGCGGGTTGGCCTTCCATGATCAGTATTATGGTCTTTATTGGGGGAATCCAGCTTCTTTGCCTGGGCATCATCGGGCTGTATATTTCCAAGATCTATCTGGAGACTAAAAAACGCCCGATCTATATTGTAAAGGAGAAAAAATAGGGGCAATGGACAAACTGCGAAAAAATTGGTACCGGTATGCCCTGGCCTTTGTTATCCCTATTATATTGCTGTTTGTTTTTCTGGCGTGGAACGGCATCTATCCTTTTGGGGATATTTCCAACCTGCGGGATGATCTGGAAATACAATATGCCGACTATTTTACGTTTTACCGCAATGTCTTGCTGGGAAACGGCGACATTGGTTATTCCTTTACAAAGTCCCTAGGCGGGCCGCTGGTATCCCTGTGGGGGTATTATCTGGCTTCCCCGTTTAATCTGCTGGTGGTCTTTTTCAGGCCGGATCAGATACAGCTGTTTGTGTTTGTGATCACCGCGCTGAAGCTGGGACTTAGTGGGCTGACGTTTTACCTGTTTGCCCGGTACAAGTTTACCAAAGCGCCCTGGTACGCCTTATTGTTTTTGACGGCCGCTTATGGGTTTACCCAGTACAATGTGGGCCAGATGGCAAATCTAAACTGGCTCGACGGGATGTATATGCTGCCTTTGATGCTGTTGGGCGTCGCTAAGTATGTGCGGGAAGGGAAACGGTCGCTGTTTTTTGTCTCCACGGCGTGCAGTATTATTTTTAACTGGTACACCGGTTATATGAACTGCATTTTCGTCATGCTTTACTTTTGGTACGAGCAGTCCCTGACGGATTACCGCCAGGGGATACTGGGCGGCAAGCGGATTATAAAGAAAACAGTCGGTTTCGGATTGCTGGAGATTTTAAGCGTCGCTGTGAGTATGGCGGCCTTTTTGCCGGTGTTGTTGGGACAGGCCGGAGGGCGGACATTTGCCGAAGACATTTTTGAATTTGGCACGAATGGAAGCTTTCTTGACATTCTCAGAGGCTTTATGATCGGCAGCGCCAACCCCAGCCGGAATATCACGCTGTTTTGTTCTGTCCTGCTTTTGTTGTTTGCCGCTTATTTTTTCTGGGACAAACGAATTGGCAAGGCGGAAAAAATCGCGCTGGGAAGCTTTTTAGGCCTTATGGCGGCGTCGCTGTTTTTCTGGCCGCTGGAACACATCTGGTGCGGCTTTCGGACCGAAGGAAGTTATGCATACCGCTTTTTGTACCTGGCCATCGTCGTTTTGCTTTTGATGGCAGGGAGCGTGTTGGAGCATTTCGACGCGCTGGAACGAAAACCGCTGTTTTATGTGACGGCGGGGCTGATCGGGATGTTTTTAATCCTGGATATGCAGGACAGCTTTGATGCCAAAAGGCTTTGGCGGCAGCTTGCGCTGCTGGTTATCTATTGTCTGCTTTTAACTGTCAGCCAAAAGACCCGCCTGAGAAGGCCGCTGGCGCTTTTGTGCGTATGCGTTTTGTTTTTGGGAGAGCTTTCCTGGAACGCAAGACTTGTCAGCGGCGGGGCCTATACCTTTGACGCCGCGCAGACTGCGTCTTATATCGCAGACGAACAAAAGCTGATGGACGAGGTCAAGGCGCGGGATAACAGATTTTACCGGATGGAAAAAACCCTCAACCGGGATCAAAACCAGGCGCACAACTCGTTTTATTCCAATTAATCCATGGCCTATAACACCTTTGGCATTCAGCACTATTCCTCCTCGTATGACGGGGTGACGGCGGACTTTATTAAAAACCTGGGATATTGCAGCGGCAGTTTCCCGAGCTTTTATCACGCGCCGATCCTGCCGGCGGATTCCTTGCTGGGAGTAAAGTACCTGTTGTCCGAAAGGGAGTACGACGGATTCCTTCCGTTAGAGGGAATGAGCTCGTACAACGATAAAGAGATTTATGAAAATCCCTATGCGCTGCCCCTGGCGTTTTCATCCTCCGGTGATATCCTGCAAAACATTTCGGCTCAAAGCGCCAATGCGTTTGACTATATAAACCGGATCTACAGCTCGATTTTGGGGGAGGATGTGGCTCTCTTTACCCCCTATACCGATTATGAGACGGTGACCGGGGAAGATGGGGTGACCTATCAGTTTGACAGTACAGACGAGGATGAACTCCTGTTTGTCAGCCTTAAGGCCGGCAGCTTGGATGTTTACCTGTACTGGGATGAGGCGTTTTTAACCCAGTACCGCACAGGGTGGTTAAATCACGATGTACTCCCGCTGGGAAACAGGGGAGAAGCCCATGAGCTGCGGCTTCAAAATCTTCCGGAGGACGGCCAGGTGAGCTTTTATTCCATGAGCTTACAGCATTTTGGTGAAGTCATAGAAGCGGTTAAGAGACAGTCCCAGGTATCGGATATCCAGGTGGAAAACGGTAACGTCCGGTTTATGTCCTCCGGCAGCGAGACCGGCTATGTCCTGCTGACAGTCCCCTATGACGAGGGGTGGGATGTCACCGTCAACGGTCAGCCGGTGGAGGCCAAAATGGGTGCGGATGCGCTTACCGTTATTCCCGTTCCGGAGGGAGAAGCAGTTGTGGCCATGCGCTATCAGGTCAAGGGCGTCACTGTGGGGATCGGCGTTACCGTGGCGTCGGCAGTGATTTTTGCTGCATGGCAGCTTTTGTCACGAAGAAAAAAGAAGTCAAAACTGTCCGGTCGATGATCGTATCGGGTGCAGATAAAATCCCTGCTTTAGGGAAAAAGCCAAGGAGCCGGGGAGGGCTTAAAGCCCTCCCCGGCTCCTTGGCTTAATGGGGGTTTGAGGGTAACTATCGAAAGGAAACAGATAGCAAAGTTAATTTTTCACGTCTCGCTTTTGGAAGACAATGGTGGTAACGATCACACAAATAACCGACAAAGCGGACAAAAGGATCGCGCCATAGATGGGCGAGATCGGAAGGGCGGTGCCAAACATGCCGGATGCTCCGCTTACAACAAATCCGCCCATATAGTAGAAGGGGAAGATGGTGTAGGCAATCCAAGACCAGCCGAGATCCATCGCCATCGCTGTGACAATTGAGCCGGACAGGGTGGCGAAGATGGTCAGGCCTACTGCCAACGCCGTGTTTTTAAACAGGGTGGACAGGGCGATGGCGAGGCAGGAAGCAAACAGGACATTGATCCCTGCAAACAGCCCGGCTGCAACATACCACAGGATAAAAGGGACTTCGGTGACCGCGCCGCCCATCATCATAAGAACAGGGGTGAGCAGGTCGGAGAAACCGTAAATAATGCCGCCGGCAATCGCCTGCACAAGGCCGCTGGCAGCCATGCAGCAGAGCCCGAAGAGCAGGGTGCATACGAATTTTGACATAATGATCTTCCAGCGGGATACCGGCCGCAGCATCAGCAGCCGCACCGTGCCCTTGGAGTATTCCGACGACATAATGCCGCCGCCCACCATGATGCAGATGACCATCACCAGCAGGGTAAATACCAGTCCGCCTGCCAGCAGGTTGCGGGTGCCGTCGTTATTCTCCATCATGGGGGTGCCCTTTTCCAGGGAGTATTCGCACAAAGCGATCTGATCTTCGGCTTCTTTCCGGGACTTCTCGACGCTTTCTACATATTGCTCGTAGGATGAATACCGGTAGTTATATCCTTGGTCCCAGAACTCTTCCTGGGTGACAGGAGATTCGTTGGCATTTGCCGTTTGGGCATAGAGGGATAAAAGGGTGTTGTGCCGCCAGTCGTCCGGGTCATACATCACTTCGTGGTCGATGCGGTACTGGATGATTTCCCGTTCTGTTTTTATCAGCGTCAGCTGGTAGTTTAGCTGCTCCTTTACGGTATCTTCCAGCCCGGGCTGTTTTAACTGTTCTTCCAGCATGGTTATATTCTCGTTGGCGGCGGGCAAAAGGTCTTTTTTCAGGTGGCCCACATAATCATTTTGAACGATCGCCTGGTAGTACTCGTTGACTTTTTGGATGTTCTCGTCATACTGTTTTTGCAGGTCCTCTTTGGGAAGGGCGGCCATCTCCTGAAGGAAGGTGTCGTCTCCGGTCCCGGATTGGTCAACACTATACGTATAGTTCATGCCTTCTACCGCCCGGTAGATTTCCTCCACGGATTCCCCGTCCAGCAGCATTTTTTGAACGGCCGCCAGCATATGGGTGTCTCTCAATGTAGACATCTCCTCCGAGCGCCAGTCCGGATACCCGATTTTATAATCCTGGCACATTTGATAATAATCCACATCCAGGTCCATGAGCTGTTGGGCAAGGGCTTGTTCCTTGTCGGTTAAGCCGGAATTTTTCAGCATTTCCTCTTGTATTTCCCGGTAGGTTTCCCCGTCAGCCAGTTCTCCGTTCTGATAATAGGAGAATGCCGGATAGAATTGGTTTTCAGAAATGTTCTGCACAATCAGCTTCAGGATGGGATAAGCGGCAGACAGCACCAAAAGAATGATAATCATCACAATCACGCTGACTTTTTTCAGCTGTTTTGTCAGCTCGTTTTGCACCAAATGGATAAACTTCATCATAACTGCTCACTCCTCCCTCTTTATCGAAGCTGTGTTTTGGAGCCGTGGGTAATGTCCATAAATTCGTCCTCCAGGCTCTTGTGGACGGGGGACAGCTCATAAACCAACAAGCCGTTTTCAATCCAGGCCTTGTTGAGGTTGGCCACCTCTTCCCGAGTGGCGGAAAGATCGATGCAGTTGCCGTCGATGGAGGGCGCCGAATCGGGTATAAGCTCGGCCGCGATCTTGGAGGCGCGCTCGATGTCGCTTACTTCCAGATGGTAGCGGGCGAGGTTTTGCTCGTTTAGCTGGATGGAGTCCATGGTCTTGATGTCGATGATCTTGCCGTTGTCGATGATGCCGAACCGGTCGCACATCAGTTCCATTTCGCTGAGCAGGTGGCTGGACACCAGCACCGCCACGCCCTGTTCCCGAGACAGGGTGTGCAGGGTGTCCCGCAGTTCCTTGATACCCACCGGATCCAGGCCGTTGGTGGGCTCGTCGAGCACCAGCAGGTTGGGACGGTGCAGGATGGCCTGGGCGACACCTAAACGCTGGCGCATGCCCAGGGAATACCGCTTTACTTTATCGTCAATGCGGTTGCCCAGTTTAACCATTTCGATAGTCTCCTGAAAACGGGCGTCGTCCACATTGCCGTGCATCCGGCTGTAGATTTTCAAATTGGTGCGGCCGGTGAGATATCCGTACATCTCCGGATTCTCAATGATGCCGCCCACCCGGGCCATCGCCTTTTCAAAATTTTTGGCCACGTTGTAGCCGTTGACAAAAATCTCGCCTTCGTCGATCCGGATGAGCCCGGTAATCATTTTGATAACGGTGGTTTTTCCCGCGCCGTTGGGACCTAAGAACCCGAAGATTTCCCCCTCGTTGACCGAGAAGCTCACGTGATCCACGACGGTTTTTTTGCCAAAGTGTTTGCAGACGTTTTTGATCTCCAAAACTGCCGCCATAACAAAGTCTCCCTTCCTTCGTGTTTTCATCCATAGTGTATCGCAGTTTTTAGGAGAATACAATCGGTTTCGGCGCTTTGTAAGAAAGCCGTTTGTAATCGTAAGAAACGGATCGAAAAAATTCATTTATTTGTCATAATTATCGGGCGTATACAGACGGGAGAACACTTGACAAACCGTTTTTTCTGTTGTATCATTTAGTAAATTAGTAATTTACTAAATGATACATAAGGAGAGGACGAACATGAAAATTCCTTGCACGCTAAAGCACAAGCCGGTGATCGTATCGGAAAACTATGAAAACATCGACGGACGAAACGCCTACCACTCGGACGCCAAGGGACTCTCACTGGGCCTTGCCCAGTGGAACGACCGGGGCAAGGTGGACATTTCCGCCAAGGTGTGGCGGTATACGGGGGAAAAATGGTCCCGTCAGTCGGAGGAACTGCCTATGCATCGGGTGATCGACCTGGCGATTTTGATCTGCCGGGCCAAGGCCCACTTCCGGGAGGCGTACCAGTACCCCAAACTGTATGATGAGGAGCATCCAGTGATCGACCGGGTGGGGCTTCAGGGAGACGCGATGACAGTGGCAGTCTGCACCGACAATCCCATGATCGACGAGGATATCCAGCTGTTTTCCAAGGTGCTCAGCGAGGATGACGAGATGATCAGCGAGCGGCTGCGGGTATTGGGCCAGCTGTTAAAGGATATGGGATATGTGCGGTAGAGAGCGGAACGCCTTTGAGACGGTGGGAAGATAGAAAACAAAAATATTTTTCCAGCAGATACTTGACAGCATGCAGCCTATATGGTATTTTTATATCGTAAGTAGTAAGTAATAAGCATTGTGTGCGATTTACCAGGAGGGGCTGTTATGAAAGATCTGTCACTCACCCAGGAATATCTCCTTTGCACCCTAAACGAGAAGGGAAAGTACTCCTCTTTTGATATGGAAAAGGGGGCATGTCTGGTAGCAGGCGGCGTTTTGGAGCTTTTGATGGACGGCGTGGTTTGCCTGGACGGCAAAAAGATAGCCACCACCGGGCAGCTGCCGGTGGAAAAAGAGTATCTGCGCACAGTGTATGAATATATCCGGCGGGAAGAACCGGTGAAACTGGAATCGGTGATGGAGCATTTCTCCTTTAGTTTCAGCGATAAAGACCTGTATGCGCTGATGGGAGATGTGGGAGACACGCTGGCCGAAGCCGGCTGCGTCCAAAAAGGGATGGCCGGTTTGCTTGGAAAAACGGTGGTCTATCTGCCCGACCCTCAGGCAAAGGACGGGGTGATCCAAAAGATCCGGGCAGAACTGCTGGAAGACGGGGAACTCTCGGAGGATATCGTCGCGCTTACCGCGCTGCTTCAAAAAAGCGGCGAATTGTCCCGGTATTTTTCCGCCTACGAGAAAAAGGCTTTAAAAGCGCGGCTAAAAAGCATCAAAGACAGCTGTGAAAATCAACTGGTGACCAAGATGGTAGAATATATCGAAAGCCTGTTTATGATGGCCATCATCGCGTCCACCTGATGAAAGAAGGCGCGTCATATGGCGAGACAGCGAAGCATGGAGGCTATTTTAGCTTCGGATTATGTGACGATCGGGGAATTGGTCCGACTGACCGGCGCCCGTTACAGCACCCTAAAGTTCTATACCGAGGAGGGCTTTCTCCCCTTTAAGCAGGAGGAGCAGGGTTTAACCCGCCGGTATAAACGGGAGCAAACGGTGGAGCGCATTTTATACATCAAATCCTTGCGCGGCGAGGGGAAGACCATCCCCCAGATCAGGGAGATCTTAGAAGGCAAAGAGGACAGTTAAAAAGGGGCTGCTGCAAAACTTTCGTTTGCAGCAGCCCCTTGGCATGTATGAAATTTATTTACGGCCGATGTCTTTGCGGTAGTGGCAGTTGTCGAAATGGATCGACTCAACGCCTGCATAAGCCTTTTCCAGCGCCTCGTCCAGAGTGGGAGCAGTGGCGGTGACGCCCAGCACCCGTCCGCCGGAGGTCAGGATATTGTCGCCGTCCAGCTTGGTGCCCGCGTGGAACACGGTGACGCCGGGAGCCTGGCCGGTTTCATCCAATCCCGAGATGGGAAGCCCGGTGGCGTATTTTTTGGGATAGCCGCCGCTGGCCATTACCACACAGGCGGCGCAGCCGTCCTGCCACTGGACGTCGATCCGGGCCAGTCGCTCGTCCCGCACCGCCTGGAAGATCTCAAACAGGTCGGTTTTTAACAGCGGGAGCACAACCTGGGTTTCGGGGTCGCCGAAACGGCAGTTGTATTCGATCACCTTGGGGCCCTTGGGGGTGAGCATAAGGCCAAAGTATAAGCAGCCTTTAAAGGGACGGCCTTCCTCTTTCATCGCCTGCACGGTGGGCAGGAAAATGGTGTCCATGCACTGCTTGGCGATCTCGGGGGTGTAATAGGGGTTGGGGGCGATGGTGCCCATGCCGCCGGTGTTGGGGCCGGTATCCCCGTCGCCCACCCGCTTGTGGTCCATGGATGAGACCATGGGGGCGATGGTGTAGCCGTCGGTAAAGCACAGAACACTTACCTCCGGGCCGGTGAGGAACTCCTCCACCACCACTTTGTTGCCGCTGGTGCCGAAAATCTTATCCTCCATGATCGAGTGAAGGGCCTGGGCGGCCTCTTCCTCATTCTGGGCGATGACAACGCCTTTTCCCAGCGCCAGCCCATCCGCCTTGACCACCGCCGGATAGGTGTTTTGCTCCTTGATATAGGCAAGCGCCTGGGCCGGATCGTCAAAGACTTCATAGGCAGCGGTGGGAATGCCGTATTTTTTCATGAGGTTTTTGGAAAATACCTTGCTGCCCTCAATGATGGCCGCCGCTTTGTTGGGGCCAAAGCACCGGACACCGACGGCTTCCAGAGCGTCTACCATCCCCAGGCAGAGGGGATCGTCAGGCGCCACCACGGCGAAGTCGATGGCGTTTTTCTGGGCAAACGCCACCATGCCGTCGATATCGCAGGCGCCGATGTTTACACAGGTGGCGTCCTTGGCAATGCCGCCGTTGCCGGGCGCGCAGAAAAGCGCCGCAATTTTTTTGCTTTCTTTTAGTTTCCGGATAATCGCGTGTTCCCGGCCGCCGCCGCCGATGACCAATACTTTCATATTCTTTCAATCCCTCGTTTCAATGGTGCCAAATCTCTTAATGATGGAATAAACGGATGCCGGTAAACGCCATGGCGATGCCGAACTTATTGCAGGTTTCGATGACGTTGTCGTCCCGGATGGAGCCGCCGGGCTGGGCGATGTACTCCACGCCGCTGCGGTGGGCGCGCTCGATGTTGTCCCCAAAGGGGAAGAAGGCGTCAGACCCTAACGCCACGCCGCTTAATGTGTCAAGCCAGGCGCGTTTTTCCTCCCGGGTAATAGGCTCCGGCTTTTCGGTGAAAAAGTTCTCCCACACGCCGTCGGCCAAAACGTCCATATAATCGTCGGAGATATACACGTCGATGGTGTTGTCACGGTCGGGGCGGCGGATGTCCGCTTTAAAGGGCAGATTCAGGACCTTGGGATGCTGGCGCAAAAACCAGATATCCGCTTTGTTGCCCGCCAGACGGGTGCAGTGGATGCGGGACTGCTGCCCTGCGCCGATGCCGATGGCCTGGCCGTCCTTGGCATAGCACACCGAGTTGGACTGGGTGTATTTCAAGGTGATCAGGGCTAAAACCAGATCCTGCTTGGCGCTGTCCGGGATGTTTTTGTTGTCGGTTACGATCTCGTTTAAAAGGTTCCCGTCGATTTTCAGCTCGTTGCGGCCCTGCTCAAAGGTGACGCCGTAGATGTTGCGCCGCTCGATGGGATTGGGGGTGTAGGCGGGGTCAATCTGGATGATGTTGTAATTCCCCTTACGTTTTCCCTTTAAGATCTCCAGGGCTTTATCGGTATAGCCGGGAGCGATGATGCCGTCGGATACCTCCCGGGCGATCATGGCAGCCGTCTGCTCATCGCAGGTGTCCGACAGGGCGATGAAATCCCCATAAGAGGACATCCGGTCGGCACCCCGGGCCTTGGCATAGGCGCAGGCCAGAGGGGAAAGCTCCAGATCATCCACAAAGTAGATCTTTTTTAAGGTGTCGGACAACGGGGTTCCCACCGCTGCGCCCGCCGGGCTTACATGCTTGAAGGAAGCGGCCGCAGGAAGGCCGGTGGCCTCCTTTAACTCCTTGACCAGCTGCCAGCTGTTAAAGGCGTCCATAAAATTGATGTAGCCGGGCTTGCCGTTTAACACCTGGATGGGAAGCTCGCCGCCGTCCTGCATAAAAATGCGGGAGGGCTTTTGGTTGGGGTTACAGCCGTACTTTAAAGAAAGTTCGTTTGCCATGACAATACCTCCATCGAACAACTAAACGTTTTTGTTGACAATCCGGGTGACCGTCTCGCCGGTTTTCACATCAATAAACCGGGTGAACAGGGAGACTTTGTTGTCCAGATTGAGATTGTCCCACACAAGATCGGTGAACTCGTCGATGTCGCCTTTGATCTCCACCAGTGTAGGCTCCCCTTCAAACGAGGGGATGGGGTTTCCGTCGCAGCGGTAGGTGTGGATGAAATGGCCCTGGCCCGCTAAGGGGGCGGTGTATTCAAAGAAATACCGCTGGGTAGAAGCCGGATTCCCATCCGCGCTTTTTAGGATGGATAGCCGGTAGTTTTCCCCTTCCACCATGCCGGAGATACGGGGGGTGAAGTTGGGCTCGTCCGGCTCAAACGTCCGGGTGCGCAAAGCGTCCTCAAAGGTTTTTCCCTGGGCGAGAAAATCATAAACGGTGTCCGTCTGGTCGCCGTTGGTGACGATGGTCTTTGAGTCTAATACCCGCACGGGGGAATAGATGATTAAGGACGGATCGGTGAGTTTTTGAGGGTCAAACGCCTGGGTGCGGATGCCTTCTTCCTGGGGGACGAACACCCGGTTGCGGCTGTTTTCACTGCGCCCCATGATAAAATAGGCGATGACCATATGGTTTTTGTCTTCGCTTTTTCCGAGGATGATTCCCCGGCCGGGATAGGTGTTTCCCGCAAGCTCTTTGGCTAAATCACAAGGTTTCATAAAGTACCTCCCGCCGCGGCAGCGGCTTTCTGTCGCATCTATTATTCCAGTACGACGGCTTTGCCGTCTTGTATCTCAATTTTTCCCTGGCAGAACAAAGAGACGGCCTTGGGCAGGATCTTCCACTCGGCCTGTTCCATCACCCGTTTTTGCAGGATCTCGGGGGTGTCGCCGTTTTTGACCTCCACGGCCTTTTGCAGGATAATCGCTCCGGCGTCCGCCTGTTCGTTGACAAAGTGAACGGTGGCTCCGGTGAGCTTGACGCCGTAGGAAAGCGCCGCTTCATGCACCCGCAGCCCGTAAAATCCTTCCCCGCAAAAGCTGGGGATTAAAGCCGGGTGGACGTTGATGATCTTGTTTTCGAAGGCCTTGATGACCTTTTCTCCCAAAATCAGCATAAAGCCTGCCAATACCACCAGATCCGCTTTGGCGCGCTGCAGCGCCTCCAGGATTTTTTGGTCAAATTCCTCCCGGCTGCCGCAGGCCTTGCGGTCGATAACCTCCCAGGGGATGCCGGCGTTTTCCGCGCGGGTTAACGCATAAGCGCCGGGCTTGGAGGAAATCACCCGGGTGATCTTTCCGCCGGTGATCTCGCCCCGGTTTTGGGCGTCGATTAATGCCTGCAAGTTGGTGCCTCCGCCCGAGACCAGCACCACGACGTTTAGCATATAACCACTCCTTCGCCGCTTTCGATCAGGGAGCCGATCACATAGGCGTCCTCCCCGGCGGCGCGAAGAGCCTCCACCGCTTTGTCCGCATCCGCTTTGTCCACCACCACGCACATGCCAACGCCCATGTTAAAGGTGTTAAACATATCCCGCTCAGGGATGTTGCCGGTTTTGGCGATCAGGTCAAAGATGGGCAGCACTTTCACTGCGCTGCGGTCGATTTTCGCCGCGATGCCGTCGGGCAGGCTGCGGGGGATGTTTTCGTAAAAGCCGCCGCCGGTGATGTGGGAAATGCTCTTGACCGGCACCTTCTCGAGCAAAGAGAGGATGGCTTTTACATAGATCTTGGTGGGGGTGAGCAGGGCCTCGCCCAAGGGGGAGCCCAACTCGTCATAGTATACCGAAAGGTTTTCCCGGTTTACGTCAAACACCTTGCGCACCAGGGAAAAGCCGTTGGAATGCACGCCGGAGGAGGCGATGCCGATGATTACGTCGCCCGGCTTTTGGGAGTCGGGGTTTAAAATCTTCGCCTTGTCCACAACGCCCACCGAGAAACCGGCCAGGTCGTATTCATCCTCAGGATAAAAGCCGGGCATCTCAGCGGTCTCGCCGCCGATCAAAGCACACCCCGCCTGCACGCAGCCTTCCGCCACGCCTGAGACGATCTGGGCCACCTTTTCGGGCACGTTTTTGCCCACCGCCACATAGTCTAAAAAGAACTGGGGCTTTGCGCCGCAGCAGATGATGTCGTTGACGCACATAGCCACGCAGTCGATTCCCACGGTGTCATGCTTGTCCATCAAAAAGGCGAGCTTTAATTTGGTGCCTACGCCGTCGGTGCCCGAAACCAGCACCGGTTTTTCCATCCCGGTGACATCCAGTTCAAAAAGGCCGCCGAACCCGCCGATGCCGGACAAAACGCCGCTTGTCATGGTGCGGGCCACATGCTGCTTCATAAGCTCTACCGCTTTGTAACCGGCGGTGACGTCAACGCCCGCCGCCTTGTAGCTGTCGCTGTAACTTTTCATAAACGTTTCCTTTCCTTGTCACGATTATTCCATTCCGGTCCAGCAATAGGTACATACATGATCCGGGTCGATGCCGATGGAATCCAGCATCCCTTTCAGCGTCTGGTATTTTAAGGAGGTTACCTTCATCTTCTCGCAGATACCCTCCACCATAGCGGCGTACCGCTTGGATTTGGCGTCGCAGTATTCATCCAGATGCTTTAAGCCCTCTTCACCCTCCAGCTCGTCGATCACCCGGCGGCTGATTAAATCCATATCCGAGGTGGAGCGGGAGAAGTTTAAGTATTTGCAGCCGAACATAATAGGCGGACATGCCGGGCGGAAGTGGACTTCCTTGGCGCCGCTGTCGTATAAAAATTCCACCGTTTCCCGCATCTGGGTGCCCCGCACCACCGAGTCGTCGATAAACAAAAGCTTTTTATCCCGGATCAGGGAATCCACGGGGATCAGCTTCATGTGGGCGATCTGGTTGCGCATGGACTGGTTCTGGGGCATAAAGCTCCGGGGCCAGGTGGGGGTGTATTTGATAAACGGCCGGGCGAAGGGGATGCCCGACTGGTTGGCGTAGCCAACGGCGTGGGCAGTGCCCGAGTCGGGGACGCCGGCTACAAAGTCCACGTCGGTGCCGGTGTCATGCTCCGCCAGGATCTGGCCGCAGCGGTAACGCATTTCCTCCACGTTGACACCCTCGTAGCAGGAGGTGGGGTAACCAAAATAGGTCCAAAGGAACGCGCAGATCTTCATCTTCTCCCCGGGCTGCTTTAACACTTCGTATCCGTCGGCGGTGAGGAAATCAATCTCTCCCGCGCCCAGATAGTGCTCGTCTTTATAGCCCAAGTTCAGATAGGCGAAGGACTCAAAGGAGACGCAGTAGGCCCCCTCCTTTTTCCCGATGACTAAGGGCGTGCGGCCCATTTTATCCCGGGCGGCGTATAAGCCGTCCTTGGTGAGGATCAGCATGGTCATGCTGCCGTCGATCAAGTCCTGGGCGTGCTGGATGCCCTCCAGAATGGTGTCCTTCTGGTTGACAAGGCAGGCCACCAGCTCGGTGGCATTGACCCGGCCGCCGCTCATCTCCAAAAAGTGGGAGCTTCCGTTTTTAAACGCCTCATCCACCAGCTCTTCCAGATTGTTGATGCGTCCCACCGTGGTGATCGCATAGTTCCCCAAGTGGGAGCGGACAATCAACGGCTGGGGCTCGGTATCGCTGATGCAGCCGATGCCCATCAATCCGTGCATATCCTCGATATCCCGCTCAAATTTGGTGCGGAAGGGGGAGTTTTCGATGTTGTGGATGGCCCGCTCAAAGCCTGTTTTGCTGTAGACGGCCAGTCCGCCCCGGCGGGTTCCCAGATGGGAGTGGTAGTCCACGCCGAAGAAAAGATCCATAATACAGTCCTGCTTGGCAGTCACGCCAAATAATCCGCCCATATAAAATACCATGCCTTTCCGGTTTTCCGGGACATCTATCTCGCGGAAAACCTAATTGATTTTCTTGCTTTCTTATTTGCTTCGTCCGATGGGATGTTCAAACTTATCTTTGGCCACCGCTTTGGGCGTTTCGGCCGGATAACAGCCGGTAAAACAGCCGTCGCAGAATTCGCATCCGGCGTTTTCCGCGATCTGATGAACGTTTTGCACGCTTAAATAGCCCAGTGTGTCCGCACCGATAGCTTTGGCGATTTCCTCCACCGGCATTTTGCAGGCGATGAGGTTTTCCCGGCTGTCGATGTCGGTGCCGAAGTAACAGGGGTTTGTAAACGGCGGGGAGGAAATCCGCATGTGGACCTCCTTGGCGCCGGATTCCTGCAAAAGGCGGACGATCCGGGCGCTGGTGGTTCCCCGCACGATGCTGTCGTCGATTAAGACCACCCGTTTTCCCTCTACCGTGGACTTGATGGCGTTTAACTTGATACGCACGGCGTTTTCCCGCTCTCCCTGAGTGGGCTGGATAAACGTGCGGCCCACATAGCGGTTTTTAATAAATCCCACCCCGTAGGGGATCCCCGACTGGTGGGAGTAGCCCAGCGCCGCGTCCAGGCCAGAGTCGGGCACGCCGATGACCACATCGGCCTGCACCGGGTGTTCCAGCGCCAAAAACGCGCCGGCCCGCTGCCGGGCCCGGTGGACGCTGGCGCCTTCGATCACGCTGTCCGGCCGGGCGAAATAGACGAACTCAAACACGCAGAATTTTCCCTTGCTGCCGCAGTGGGTGGTGATGGAGCGCACGCCTTCGTCGCTTACCACCACGATCTCCCCGGGCTTGATATCCCGGATGAAGGCAGCCCCCAAACTGTCCAAAGCACAGCTTTCCGAAGCGAAGATGATCTCGCCGTTTTTGGTTTCCCCCATGCACAAAGGGCGAAAGCCTACCGGGTCTCTTGCCGCAATCAGCTTGCGGGGGGACATGATGACCAAGGAGTAAGCGCCCTTTAAATCATACATGGCCTGCTCCACCGCGGATTCGATGGAACCGGTTTGCAGGCGCTTTTGGGTGATGGTATAAGCGATAGCCTCGGTGTCGTTGGTGGTGTGAAAAATCCCGCCGCCAAGCTCGACTTTTTCCCGCAGTTCCCGGGCGTTTGTAAGGTTTCCGTTGTGAGCCAGGGCAAGAGGGCCCTTTACATGCCGGACTACTAAGGGCTGGGCGTTTGTCCGGCTTTTCATGCCGGTGGTGGAATAGCGCACGTGTCCCACGGCGATATTCCCTGTTCCCAGCTTGCGAAGGGTGTCGGCGTCGAATACCTCGGGGACAAGCCCTATGTCCTTGTGGGACGAAAAGACGCCGTCGTCATTGACGGCAATGCCGCAGCTTTCCTGCCCCCGGTGCTGGAGGGCGTAAAGCGCGAGATAGGTGGACATGGCAACATCGGTGTTCGTCTTTGAAAAAATCCCGAATACGCCGCATTCTTCATGGAGTTGGTCGAACATAAAGGAAAAGATGCCTCCTGTTTTTTCATGCGGTTTCGTAGTTTACAAATAGGAAAGTGGTGTCGGGGATTATTCGCCCAGCAGACGGCGCATGACTTCCTGATACGCTTCCTCTTCGCCGCCCATGTTCCGGCGGAAACGGTCTTTGTCCAGCTTTTCGTTGGTGTTTACATCCCACAGACGGCAGGTGTCGGGAGAGATTTCGTCCGCCAGGATGATGGTGCCGTCGGGCAGGCGGCCGAACTCGATCTTAAAGTCGATGAGCTTGATGCCGACAGTGAGGAAATATTTCTTCAAAAATTCGTTGACCTTGCGGGTGTACTTTTTAATGGTGTCGATCTCCTCCTGGGTGGCAAGGCCCAGGGCCAGGGCATAATCATCGTTGATAAACGGGTCGCCCAGATCGTCGTTTTTATAGCTGAATTCCAAAATGGGGCACAAAAGCTCCTTGCCCTCTTCCACGCCCATGCGCTTGGAAAAGCTGCCGGCGGCCACGTTGCGGACGATCACTTCCAGCGGGACGATGGAAACTTTTTTTACAGCGGTCTCCCGGTCGCTTAACTCCTCCACAAAGTGGGTGGGGACGCCTTCTTTTTCCAGCATCTGAAACACATAGTTGGTCATCCGGTTGTTGATGACGCCTTTGCCCAGGATGGTGCCTTTTTTCTCGCCGTTAAAGGCGGTGGCGTCGTCCTTGTAATCCACGATGACGACTCCGTCCACGTCGGTGGCGAAGACCTTTTTGGCTTTTCCTTCATAAAGCTGTTCCAGTTTTTTCATTGATAATTCCTCCCAGTTGATAATCAATCAATCAATCGTGTTTTTTATTTGTCGTTTGAACTTTCCGCCGGGGCTGTTTCGAGCAGGGCGGTGTCTTCCTCGAGCTTTTTTTGCTCAAAATAATCCTGTATGCCGTTACGCACGCCCGCGCGGATGATCTGGTATAAGATGTAGAACCCAAGTATCAGGAAAAGCAGGCCAAAAACAAGGCCTGTACAGATTAAAATCAGTTCTTCCATTAAGCCATCCCCCTCGGTTATTGTCTATCTAATTTTAATCCTCCAGCTTGTCCTGAAGGGCCTTGTCTTTTTCCTCCACCTCTTTGGCCATGCTCACCTTCATCTCCATGAGCTGGCGGGCGATGTCCTCATCCGAGACCGCCAAGATCTGGGCGGCCAAGATTGCCGCGTTGGCCGCACCGTCAATGGCTACGGTGGCCACCGGGATGCCGGAGGGCATCTGCACGGTGGCGAGCAGGGCGTCCAGCCCGTCCAGAGTGGAGGATTTTACCGGGATGCCGATGACCGGAAGGGTGGTGTGCGCCGCTAAAACGCCGGCCAAATGGGCGGCCTTTCCCGCGGCGGCGATGATCACGCCAAAGCCGTTGTCCTTGGCGGACGAGGCGAACCGGCAGGCTGTTTCCGGCGTGCGGTGAGCGCTCATCACATGGACCTCCACCGGGATGCCAAAGCTTTTGAGCTTTGTGATCGCAGCTTTTACCACCGGCAGGTCGCTGTCGCTTCCCATGATGACCGCTACTTTCTTTTTGTTTTCCATATTGATACCTCCGCTGTGGTGTTTTTAACAAAATAAATAAGCTGCGGCCTAAACCGCAGCTATACTAATGGCAGAAAGATGGAATCCGCTTATGGGAGGACGGACAGGTACACCCCGCCCCCATGCCGACAGATGCAACGCGGCCCTTTGCAAGATACGCTGAATATGTGCGTAAACATAAAGCTGCCATAAAGCCACCTCCGCAAAGGGATTTCCGTATGAACTATTTATAAACCAGATAATAATATTGTAAATCATGCAGGGGTAAATTTCAACGCCTAATATTTAACAATTACAATCGGGTTTCCTGTCGTTAATTGTTGAAACTGCTAAGGCCTTGGGGCTCTCGGCGGAAGGAAGACCATAGCTTTTTCATTGACAAACGGGGGCGGGAAGGATTATCATGGACACAGGCGGAAACGCCTGAAAATACAGGTATTTTATCCTTTAATATACTGGTTGCGGAAAACGCGAAAGGAGATTTGACAGATGATTTATCGGGAACTGGGAAAAAGCGGGATCAAAGTGTCCGCCATCGGCCTGGGCACCTGGGCTATGGGCGGCGGCGAATGGTGGAGCGGCGCGGACGACGAGCGCTCTGCCGAAACGATCCAAAAAGCGCTGGATGCGGGGATCAACCTGGTGGACACCGCGCCGGGCTACGGGTATGGTAAAAGCGAAACCGTGGTGGGCAAGGCGATTAAAAACCGCCGGGATGAGGTAATCCTCTCTACCAAATGCGGCCTGTGGTGGCTGGACGAGCGGGGAACCGATTTCTTTTCCATCGACGGGGTGGACGTGCGCCGCTGCCTGGAGCCGGACACCATCAAACGGGAGATCGAGCTGTCCTTGAAGCGGCTGGACACCGATCATATCGACGTCTATTTTACCCATTGGCAGTCGGCGCCTCCGTACTTTACGCCCATTAAGGACACTATGAAATGCCTGATGGAGCTCAAAGAACAGGGCCTTATCCGGGCCATCGGCGCCTCCAACGTCAACGCGGGACATATTAAGGAATACTGTGAATACGGCCAGCTGGATGTAATCCAGGAAAAATACAGCATGCTCGACCGGCGGATCGAGGAGGAGCTGTTCCCCACCTGTGAGCAGTATGGGATTTCGGTGATGGCCTATTCCCCTCTGGAGCAGGGCCTTTTAACCGGCAAGATCCGGATGGACACGGTGGTTCCCGAAAAGGAATCCCGCAACCGGATCCCCTGGGTGTACGATCTGTCCGACCGGAAAAAGGTGCTGGACATGCTGGATAGCTGGAGCGATCTGACCGCCAAATACGCCTGCTCTTTGTCCGACCTGGTGGTGGCCTGGACGATGAACCAGCCGGGGATCACCACGGTGCTTTGCGGCGCCAGAAAGCCGGAGCATATTTTGGAAAACGCCAAGGCGGCGGACGTATCCCTGACGGCGGAGGAAATCGCCCGGATGCGCCGGGACGTGCTGGCGTTGGGCACACCCAAGGGCGAATACCGGGGTTAAAGGCGCGGAGTAAAACGCAAACAAAAGCCGAGGGCTGTGTGCAGCCCTCGGCTTTTATATAGAAAAATGTTTTTCGAAAAGCGCCGGGAACCGACAACATTCCCGCCGTGCAAAGAGTAAAATAAATAGGAAAACGGAGCGCCGTTTTCATTGACAATTCCCCCTTCCATATATTATGATGAAAAGGAAAGAAAAATTGTTTTGCCCCAGGGGCTTACTGATGGGAAAGGAATGACGGATATGACAGAAATGGAAGCATATACCCTTTGGACGTCCCAAAACCTGGAGGATCGGGATTTAACAGAAGAATTGGCGGCGATCAAAGGCGATGTGGAAGCTATCAAGGATCGCTTTTACTGTGATCTGGAGTTTGGCACCGGCGGTCTGCGGGGCGTGATCGGGGCCGGAACAAACCGGATGAACATTTATACTGTCCGGCGGGCGACCCAGGGCCTGGCGGATTATTTAAACGAGCGTTATCCCTCCCCCCGGGCGGCGATCAGCTATGACAGCCGGATTAAATCGGATGTTTTCGCCAAAGAAGCGGCCCGGGTGCTGGCGGCCAACGGGGTGAAGGTGCATATTTATAAACAACTGATGCCCACCCCCTGCCTGTCCTTTGCGGTGCGGGAGTTAAAATGCCAGGCGGGTGTCATGGTGACGGCCAGCCACAATCCCGCCAAGTATAACGGGTACAAATGCTATGGCGAGGACGGCTGCCAGATGACTAATCTGGCGGCGGATGCGGTCACGGCCAAGATCGAAAAGGTGGATCTGTTCCGGGACGTGCGGCTGGTGGATTTTGAGGACGCCGTTAAGGACGGTATGATCGAGTACATCGGCGACGAGGTATTTGAAAAGTTTATTCAAAACGTCAAGGCCCAGGCGATCCATCCGGGCGTTTGCAGCGGCGCGGGGCTTAAGGTAGTGTACACCCCCTTAAACGGCACGGGCAATATCCCGGTGCGCACGATCTTAAAGGAGATCGGCGTGGAGGATATTATCATCGTCAAGGAGCAGGAGCTCCCCGACGGTAATTTCACCACCTGCCCCTTCCCCAATCCCGAGATCAAAGAGGCCCTTGCTTTAGGATTAGAAGTCTGCCGGAAGGAAAAGGCGGATCTGTTGCTGGCCACCGACCCGGACTGCGACCGGGTGGGCATCGCCGTGCCGGATAAAAACGGGGACTATGTGCTCATCACCGGCAACGAGGACGGCGCTCTTTTGTTCCAGTATATCTGTGAGGGCCGCACAGAAGCGGGCACCATGCCGGAGCGGCCGGTGGCGGTCAAGACCATCGTCACCAGCGAGATCATTACCAAAATCGCCGCCCGGTACGGGGTGGAACTGCGCAATGTGCTCACCGGCTTTAAATACATCGGCGAGCAGATCGGCTACCTGGAAAAAGACGGGGAGGAAAACCGGTATATCTTCGGCTTTGAGGAAAGCTACGGCTACCTGGCGGGCACCTATGTGCGGGATAAAGACGCGGTGGTGGCCAGTATGCTCATTTGTGAGATGGCTGCCTATTATAAAACCCAGGGGATCAGCGTACTGGATGCGCTGAAGTCCATCTACGACACCTATGGGGTTTATGTCCATTCCCAGGGGAACTTTGTCTGCGAAGGCGAGCAGGGCATGGAGCAGATGCTTGAGACCATGGACCGCCTGCGCAAAAATCCCCCCAAGGCCATCGGCGGGCTGCCGGTAGAGGTTTTCGCCGATTACGAGACCCAGGAGAAAACCGACCTTAAAAAAGGCACCAAGGAGGCAATTAACCTGCCTAAATCCAACGTTTTAGGTTTCGATCTGGCAGACGGCGCCAGCGTGGTGATCCGTCCCTCGGGAACCGAGCCCAAGATGAAAGCCTACTACACCGCCACGGCTGCCACCTTTGAGGAGGCAAAAGCACTGGAGCAGAAAATCGCGGAGGATTTTAAAGCGCGCCTTGGGTTTTAAGGTCTAACACGGTTTATTTTAAGGAATTTGTTGTAAAATGCAGGAAATTTCAAAAAATCCTTGCATTTTGCATTGTTGTGTGATATCATAAGACTTCGAGAGATTCTTCCGGAGAAAGAGGTGACCAGAGAATGAAACAGGGAATTCATCCGAAATATGAAGCAACGACCATCAAATGCGCTTGCGGCAATGTGATCGAGACCCGTTCCACCAAAAGCGACATCAAGGTTGAAATTTGTTCTAAATGCCATCCGTTCTTCACCGGCAGACAGAAATTGGTGGATACCGGCGGACGGGTTGACCGCTTCAACAAGCGTTTTGGCCTTAACAACAAATAAATTGTTGCGATGTAAACGGCGTGGAAAGCCTTCCACGCCGTTTTGTTTTGTCAAGTCATTTTTATGAAAGGAGGCGCCGTATATGCTGGAATATCAGACAATTCAAGGCCCGGCAGAGGACCGGTTTACCGAAAAAAAGTCCGAGTTTATCGGCCGCATCTCCCCGGTGTCCACCGAGCAGGACGCTTTGGCATTTATTGAAGGCATCCGCCGGGAAAACCGGGAGGCGCGCCATCACGTGTACGCCTACCGGCTGCGAAACGGCGTGACCCGCTGCTCCGACGATGGGGAGCCCCAGGGCACCGGCGGCGTACCGGTGTTAAACGTGCTGCAAAAAGAGGAGCTTATTGACGTCTGCCTGGTGGTGACCCGGTATTTCGGCGGGATCTTATTGGGAGGCGGGGGGCTGACCCGGGCCTATTCCCACGGGGCGGCTCTGGCGGTGGCAGCTGCCTCCCGGCTGGTGATGACGCCCTGCGCCGTTTTGCGCCGCCGGGTGGCCTATCCGTTGTACGGGAAGGTGACCTTTTTGCTCCCCCGGTTCGGCGTCAAGGTGCTTCAGTCGGATTTTGGGGAGGATGTGATCCTGGAGCTGGCGGTGCGGGAAGACCGGCGGGAAGGGCTGTGCGGCCAGCTCACCGAGCTTTCCGGCGGCAGCGCAGAGATCGTTTTAAAAGAGGAAGTCTATCTGGACGAGCGGGAAGTGGAGCCGCAGTCATAAATTCAGTACAAGAGATTGACTTCTTATTAAAGCAAAACTGTATAAAACGCTGAAACTGATTTAAAAAAGCAGGATTTTTGTGTCGGCAACGGTATATAGATAGTGAAAGTTGTATGGAAAAGGGCAACTTCTGTTAGAAAGACAGGCTGGCGGCAAAGGAGGGACAAGCTGTGAATGTGCGGGAAAAAACCGAGATGATCGAGGCGTCGACGCTAAGCGAGTATGCCGCCCTTTCCATGCGGACAAAGGGGCGGATTAAGCCGGACACCCCCTGTGACATCCGCACCGAGTACCAGCGGGACAGGGACCGGATTATCCACTGCAACGCCTTCCGGCGGCTCAAACACAAAACTCAGGTGTTTTTGGCTCCCCAGGGGGACCATTACCGCACCCGGCTGACCCATACCCTAGAGGTTTCCCAGATCGCCCGCACCATTGCCCGGGCCCTGCGGCTCAACGAAGATCTCACCGAGGCCATCGCTTTGGGGCACGATTTGGGGCATACCCCCTTCGGCCACGCGGGGGAGCGGGCGCTTAACGAGGTCTGCCCCTTCGGGTTCAGCCACAGCATGCAGAGCGTGCGGGTGGTAAGCTTTTTGGAAAAGGACGGCAAGGGGCTCAATCTCACCTATGAGGTCAAAAACGGCATCGCCTGCCACACCGACGGCAAAGCCGCCACCCTGGAAGGCCGGGTGGTGAAGCTGTCGGACAAGGTAGCGTATGTCAACCACGATATTGAGGACGCCGTGCGGGCGGGACTTTTGTCTCCTTCCGAGCTTCCCTATGACTGCCTGTACATATTGGGACGGACCAAAAGCGAGCGGATTACCACCATCGTCCGCTCGGTGATCGAGCACAGCTCGGACGACATCTGTATGGCGCCCGAGGTGGAAAAGGCCCATTTGGCCCTGCGGCAGTTTTTGTTTGACACCCTGTATATAAACCCCATTGCCAAGGGGGAAGAGGGGAAGGCCCAGGACGTGGTGAAGGCTATGTATGCCCATTTTGCCGCCCATCCGGAAAAGATGCCGGCGTTTTACCGGCAGATTGCGGAGCAAAGCAGCAACGAGCGTGCCGCCTGCGATTACATCGCGGGGATGAGCGACAGCTACGCGGTGAAAATATATAAGGATTTGTTTATTCCCAAGGGGTGGGAGTTTTAAGGCTCCGATTCTCGTCCCGGAGATTTCCGGCGGCGAGGATTTCCTCAAGGGAATGGGGGAATTTTCTCCAAAATGGGGAATGGGAGGTGAGCGGCGATGGCAATTCCCCAGAGCTTTATTGAACAGCTGCGGATGTCCTGCGATATTGAGGACGTCATTTCGTCCTATGTGCCCCTAAAGCGGGCGGGACGGAACAAAACCTGCCTGTGCCCGTTTCACTCTGAAAAATCCCCTTCCTTAGTGGTGTACGAAGACACCCAGTCTTTTTACTGCTTCGGGTGCGGCGCAGGGGGAGATGTGATTACCTTTATCCGGCGGATTGAAAACCTGGATTATGTGGAAGCGGTAAAGCTTTTAGCCGCCCGGGCGGGGCTCACCGTTCCGGAGGACGGGGAAAGCAGCCGGGCCTCCCATTTAAAGCAGCGGGTGCTGGAATTAAACCGGGAGGCGGCGCGGTTTTTCCACGCCTGTTTAAAATCCCCGGCGGGCAAGGCGGGGATGGATTACTTTTTAGGCCGGGGGCTCACTCCCAAGACTATCACTGCCTACGGGCTTGGATATGCGCCGGACAGCTGGGACAGCCTTCGCAAGCATTTGCTTCAAAAGGGCTTTCGCGACGAGGAGATGTTTGCCGCCGCCGTGGTGGCAAAGGGGCGGAGCGGCTCCTATTACGATCAGTTCCGGGGGAGGGTGATGTTTCCCATCATCGACCTGCGGGGCAACGTGATCGCCTTCGGCGGCCGGGTGTTAGGGGACGGGAAACCCAAATATTTAAACTCCGCGGACACGCCGGTGTTTAAAAAAAGCCGGAACCTGTTTTCTCTAAACTTCGCCAAAAACGAGACGGGGGGCAGGCTGATTCTGGCGGAAGGGTATATGGATGTGATCGCCATCTGGCAGGCGGGCTTTCACAACGTGGTGGCCACCCTGGGTACCGCGCTGACCGCTGAGCAGGCGCGGCTTATCTCCCAGTACGCCAAAGAGGTGATCATTGCCTACGACAGCGACGGCCCGGGACAGGCGGCCACCCAGCGGGCGGTGGGCCTGTTTGAAGAGGTGGGGGTCGCCGCCAAGGTGCTGGGGATCACCGGCGCCAAAGACCCCGACGAATACATTAAAAAATTTGGCGCCACCCGTTTTAAAATGCTCCTGGACGGCGCCGATTCGGTGACGGATTTTGAGCTTTCCAAGCTGCGGCGGGAGGCCGACCTTGACACCGAGACCGGCAAGGTGGAATACTTAAAAAAAACCGTCCAGTTTTTAAGCGATCTTCACAATCCCTTGGAGCGGGAGGTGTACGCCGGGAAGATCGCCGAGGAGATCGGCGTTTCCCGGGAGACGGTTCTCACCCAGGCCAAAGCGCTGGCCGCGAAAAAGAAGCGGGCCCAGGACAAGCGGGAATGGCGGGAGATCGAAACCAACAGGGCCGCCTATCGGGACAGGATCAATCCCCAGCGGGCAAAATTTTTAAAGGAAGCCAAAGCGGAGGAGGGAATCCTCGCCTTCCTTTACAAAAACCCGGACAGCCTGGAGTACATTTTGAACCGGCTGGGGGAGAATGGCTTTGTCACCGACTTTAACGCTAAGGTGTTTCGTATATTTGCCGGGAAAATACAAAACAATATAACGCTCGACCTCACGGCGGTGGCCGGGGATTTTTCCAATGAGGAGATGGGCCGGATCGCGGGGATTATCGCTTCGGCGGAGGATTCCGGCAATGCAAAAAAACAGCTGGATGATTATATAGACGTGTTGATCCAGCATAAAAATAGAGTGGATTCCGAGACGGTCGCACAGCTTACGCCCCAGGAGATCTATCAGCGGATCCGTCAAAACAAGCAGAAAGACAGCTGACACGGGGCGTTTTAATCATAGATATATTTCCATTTCGGATGAGGCCTTTGTAAAAAGGCAGGCAGAAAGGCTTGGTACTGATTATGAGCAACACAGAAAAAAAATCCGCAGTAACAGAATTGATGGAACAGGGCAAGGCGAAGGGAAAACTCACCACCCAGGAGATCACCGACGCGCTGGAGGAACTGGACTTTGACGTGGAGCAGATGGATAAGCTCTATGATTCCTTAGAGAGCTTAAACATCGAAATCATCGACGACTTCCCCCAGGAAGTGGATCTTGACTTCCCGCTGGATGTAAACTTAGGGGAGGACGACGAGAACGCGCCGGCCGATGCGGTGAACATCGACGACCCGGTAAAGGTCTATCTGAAGGAGATCGGCCGGGTGCCGCTGCTCTCCGCTGAGGAGGAGATCGAGCTTGCCACCCGGATGGCCAACGGCGACCCCTATGCCAGAAAGCGCCTGTCCGAGGCGAACCTGCGGCTGGTGGTCAGCATCGCCAAGCGGTATGTGGGCCGGGGCATGCAGTTTTTGGATCTGATCCAGGAGGGCAACCTGGGACTGATTAAGGCGGTGGAAAAATTCGACCACACCAAGGGCTTTAAATTTTCCACCTATGCCACCTGGTGGATCCGCCAGGCCATCACCCGTGCCATCGCCGACCAGGCCCGCACCATCCGTATTCCGGTGCACATGGTGGAGACCATCAACAAGGTTAAAAAAGTCTCCAGCCAGCTGCTTCACAAAAACGGGCATGAGCCCAGCGCTGAGGAGATTGCCGCAGAGCTGGACATGCCGCTGGAAAAGGTCCGGGAGATTATCCGGGTGTCCCAGGAACCGGTCTCCCTGGAAACCCCTATCGGCGAGGAGGAAGACAGCCATTTGGGCGACTTTATCCAGGACGATGACGCCCCCGCGCCTCAGGAGGTGGCCAGCCACACCCTGTTAAAAGAACAGCTGGGAGATGTTTTGTCCACCCTGACCGAGCGGGAGGAAAAGGTGCTCCGCCTGCGGTTCGGGCTGGAGGACGGCCGGTCCCGCACCCTGGAAGAGGTGGGTAAGGAGTTTAACGACACCCGGGAGCGTATCCGTCAGATCGAGGCCAAGGCTCTGCGGAAGCTCCGCCATCCCAGCCGGAGCAAAAAGCTCAAGGACTTTTTGGATTAAAGTTGACTCCTGTTGACAAAACGCCCTTCCCGGGGTATAATTAAATAGTAATTTGGTATAGATTATTATTTTATCCAGTTTATCCAGGGAAGCGGGTGAAAGGGAACATGCACATTACACGAGAGGCGGATTACGCGGTACGGATCATTATCTGCCTGTCGGAGGCGGGGCGCCGGATGGATGCCGGCTCCATTTCAGAGCGCACAGACGTCACGCTGCGGTTTGCGCTGAAGATCCTGCGCAAGCTGGTATCTCAGGGGATCGTTAAGTCCTTTAAAGGGACCCAGGGCGGCTACGAGCTGGAGCGGGAGCCCTCCCAGATCACCCTGCGGGAAGTGGTGGAAACGGTGGAGGGGACTTACTACCTCAGCCGCTGTTTAAATCCGCTGACCCCCTGTGAACGCTCCTGTTTCTGCAAAGCGCAGAAAGTTTACGGGGAGATCTCCACGGTGGTCCGTGAACAGTTGGAAAAAGTGACCTTTGACCAGCTGATCGGTTCCTGTGAGAAAGGGTAATAATGATACATAACAAACGCGCGGCCTAAATGATGAGGCGCCACAACGAAGGTTAAAAAAGGATGCCGTTCACCAGAACAGCATCCTTTTTTGCGGATTTACTTTCCAAAAGCATGTAACCCACTAGACGTTTTCGGACTATTCTCCCGCAAAGATGTCATACGGGAGAACAGGTTCATTTCGTTGTGATTGAGTTGAATTCAAAATCCAAAATGCTCATTATTATGTCAGAATAGTATCTTCCTTCTATTAACGCGCTTTCCCGTAAGATGCCCTCTTTTTTAAATCCGCATTTTTCATAACAACGAATTCCCCTTAGGTTATAATCCAATACTTTTAAATCAATTCTATGCCACTTACAAACCGTAAAGCCATATCCTAATAAAAGCTTTGTAACTTCAGTCCCGATTCCTTTGGAATGTAAGTTTGAATCAAAAATACCAATGCGATATGTTGCGGAGTTGTCTTTGTCGGAAATATGATGAAAACCAGCGGAACCAATACAATGTCCGTTATATTCAATTATCCATGAATACTCTGCATTCTTTTGCCCTTCATACCACTCTACCCATACTTCTCGGTTCGGGTATTCTATTTGGGCTATGGATTCGCCGCCGCACATGTGGACAAATTCATGGTGCCTGCCTATAGTAAACCTGTCGTCAATATCGCTTTCCCTGACTTTTCGCAAAATTACATTTTTGCCTTTGATTGTAGGTATCCTATGCACAATCACTCTTCCTAACATATAAATCATTTTCAGCTGTATTTTAACATATAAGCAGTCAGGACACAATGTTCTGACTGCTTAAACATCGTTATCGAACCTCGGCGAAACAGGTGGACTATTCGCGAGGCGTCTGCAAGAGTACTAAAACCAGTTTTGTCAGTGCCATATAAGAATGCCTGGGAGCTAGTTTGCTCCCAGGCATTCTTATCGTGTGCCTGCTCCGGGTGGAACGCGTAAAATCCTCCCTACAATAAAATAACACAAACCGCTTGACAACGATTTGTGTTTGCGATATAATAATACAATGTATCATTATGGACATGTATGCCCCTTTTCTGCAAGTATTATACCACACAGATTTCAGAAAAGCAAGCCTGTTTTCTATTTTGCCGGATTTTTCCCGCAAGGGGGTAAACTGCCTGCGGAGCAAAAGGGATGTACAAAAAGGGATCGCCTTTAGATAGATGAATGGAGTGATTAAGCCTATGGTGAATGTCAAGCCGGTACAACTTGGCAAAAATGTTCGTATGAGCTTTGCACGGATCAACGAGGTCTTGCAGATGCCGAATTTGATCGAAGTGCAGATCAACTCATACAAATGGTTCTTGGAAGAAGGCTTAAAGGAGGTATTTAACGACGTATCCGCCATCACCGACTACACCGGGAATCTGGTGCTGGATTTTGTCGATTACCGCCTGGATGAAACACCCAAATACACCGTGGAAGAATGCAAAGAGCGGGATGTGACCTACGCCGCCCCTTTGCGCGTTACGGCGAGACTGCTTAACAAAGAAACCGGCGAGGTAAAAGAACAGGAAATCTTTATGGGCGATTTCCCGCTGATGACCGAAAGCGGTACCTTTGTCATCAACGGCGCGGAGCGTGTTATTGTCTCCCAGTTGGTTCGTTCCCCCGGCGTTTATTACGGCGAATCCTTTGATAAAACCGGTAAAAAGCTTTTCACCTCTACCGTCATTCCCAACCGGGGCGCCTGGCTGGAGTATGAAACGGACTCCAACGATATTTTCTATGTCCGCATCGATAAAAACCGGAAGATCCCGGTGACTACCTTCCTGCGGGCCCTTTTAAAGGTCAAGGATCAGAAGTTTGAAAACGATGAGGACATGTTTACCGGCTGCGTGGGCAGTGATGAGGAAATCTTTGAGATTTTAGGCGATGATGACCGCATCCGCGCCACCATCATGACCAAGGACAGCACCAAAAACGGCGAGGAAGCCTTGCTGGAGGTTTACCGCAAGCTCCGCCCGGGCGAGCCGCCTACGGTGGAAAGCGCGGTTACCCATCTGTGCAACCTGTTTTTTGACGACCGCCGTTACGACCTGTCCCGGGTAGGACGGTATAAATACAATAAAAAGCTGGCGATCGGCCCCCGGCTGATCGGCCGTGTTTTGGCGCGCCCCATAGTCAATGAACTCACCGGCGAAGTGATGGCGGAAGCCGGCGAGACTTTAACCCGTGACAAGGCGATCGCCATTGACCGGGCCGGCGTAGACACCGCTTGGCTGCTGGTGGAGGATAAAGAGGTTAAGGTGATCTCCAACGGCATGGTCAACTTAACCGACTTTGTGGACATTGATCCCGCCGAGGTGGGCGTCAACGAAAAAGTCCGCTTTGCCACTTTGCGGGATATTATGGAAAAATGCGGGGACGACAAGGCCGCTATGGCGGAGATGATTAAAGCCCGCATCGACGAGCTGATCCCCAAACACATCACCAAAGACGATATTTTCGCCACCATTAACTATATGGACAACTTGGGCTGCGGCGTCGGCCTCACCGACGACATCGACCATCTGGGCAACCGCCGCATCCGTTCGGTGGGCGAGCTTTTGCAAAACCAGTTTCGGATCGGCTTCTCCCGGATGGAGCGTGTGATCCGGGAGCGCATGACCCTGCAGGCCCAGGATATGGAGATTGTCACCCCCCAGGCGCTCATCAACATCCGTCCGGTGGTGGCGGCTATCAAGGAGTTTTTCGGCTCCTCGCCTTTGTCCCAGTTCATGGATCAGACAAACCCCCTGGCAGAGCTTACCCATAAGCGCCGCCTGTCGGCCTTAGGCCCCGGCGGTTTGTCCCGTGACCGCGCCGGATTTGAAGTCCGCGACGTTCACTACAGCCATTACGGCCGCATGTGCCCCATCGAGACGCCGGAAGGTCCTAACATCGGCTTGATTTCCTACCTGGCGTCCTTTGCAAGAATTAACGAATACGGCTTTATTGAAGCCCCTTACCGGAAGGTGGACAAGGAAACCGGCAAGGTGCTGGATGAAGTCTGCTATATGACTGCCGACGTGGAGGACGAAGTTATCGTCGCTCAGGCCAACGAGCCTTTAACCGAGGAAGGCACCTTTGCCCGTCCCCGTGTTAACGCCCGGTACCGGGATGAGATTCTGGAGATCGAGCGGGAGCGGGTGGACTACATGGACGTATCCCCCAAAATGGTGGTTTCTGTGGCGACGGCCATGATCCCCTTCTTGGAAAACGACGACGCCAACCGCGCTTTGATGGGCTCCAACATGCAGCGGCAGGCAGTGCCGCTGATGAAAACCGAGTCTCCCATCGTGGGCACTGGTATGGAGTATAAAGCCGCGGTGGATTCCGGCGTAACGGTTGTCTCCAAGCACTCCGGCGTGGTGGAGCGCGTATCCGCCGACGAGGTTGTCATCAAGGACGATCAGGGCGAAAGCCACAACTATCATCTGATTAAATTCATGCGTTCCAACCAGGGAACCTGCACCAACCAGCGCCCCATTGTTGAAAAGGGCGAGCGGGTGGAAAAGGGTCAGGTGATCGCGGACGGTCCGGCTACCAGCAACGGCGAAATCAGCCTGGGCAAAAACGTGCTCATCGGCTTTATGACCTGGGAAGGTTACAACTACGAAGACGCGGTTCTCATCAACGAAAAAGTCGTCCGGGAGGACGTCTTTA
>CALXBH010000074.1 GCA_944386475.1 uncultured Clostridia bacterium
TACACCCCCGGCGCGCCGTCCAGCGCATCCACCATCAGGCCGCTGTCGTCGGCGATGGTGGCGGTTTTTGTCTGTTTATAAATCTCCCGCGCTTTTAACGCGGCGTTTTCCTCAAAGGTTTTCCCCGTCTCCTCCACTTCCAGCGTGATGCCGGCGTCCGACTGGGACACCGCCTCAATCCCGAAGGGGGACAAAATCCGGGTAAATTCCTTCACTTTCCCCGGATTATGGGTGGCAATAATAGCTTTCATCTTTTTCCGTCCTTTCCCCAGCGTTATTCAAACAGCGCGTCCACAAACTCTTTGGGATCAAAGGGCTGCAAATCGTCCAGCTGCTCGCCCACGCCCACATATTTCACCGGCAGGCCCAGTTCGTCCTTGATGGCGATAATGATCCCGCCCCGGGCGGTGCCGTCCAGCTTGGTGAGTACGATGCCGGTGATGCCGGCAGCCTCCTGAAACTGTTTTGCCTGGCTGACGGCGTTCTGCCCGGTGGTAGCATCCAGCACCAACAGGGTCTCTACATCACAGCCGCCGGCCTCCCGCTCGATCACCCGGGAAATTTTGGAAAGCTCGTCCATCAAATTCTTTTTGTTGTGCAGCCGTCCTGCCGTGTCGCAGATCACCACGTCGCAGTTTCGGGCCTTGGCGGCGGCGATGGTGTCGAACACCACGGCAGCGGGATCTGCGCCCTCGCTGTGCTTAACAAGGTCTACCTCGGCCCGACCGGCCCAGATCTCCAGCTGGTCGATGGCCGCCGCCCGGAAGGTGTCCGCCGCCCCCAGGATGACCTTTTTCCCCTGGGATTTTAAATGAGCGGCCATCTTCCCGATGGTGGTGGTCTTGCCCACGCCGTTAACGCCGATCACCAGAATGACCGACGGCTTTGTGGAGATATGAAGAGGCTCGGTGTCCTCCAAAATGCCGCCGATGATCTCTTTTAACAGGTCTTTGACCTTTTCGGGGTCGGTGGTGCCGGTCTCCTTGACCTTCTGCCGCAGCATGTCGCAGATCTTGACTGAGGTGGCCACCCCCACGTCGGACATAATCAGGGTTTCTTCCAGCTCCTCAAACAGCTCTTCATCAATTTTGGTGAAGGAGCGTAAAATCCCCTCCACCTGTTTGACCATGCTGTTTTTGGTCTTTTGCAGCCCCTGCTTAATCTTACTGAATAATCCCATTCATTTACTCTTCCTTCCCTGTTATTCCTGTTTCATGCCCAGCTTTTCCTCGATTTCGCTTACTTTCAGCTCCAGCAGCTTGGACACGCCTTCCTCCTGCATGGTCACCCCGTACAAAACGTCGGCCTCTTCCATGGAACCACGCCGGTGGGTGATCATAATAAACTGGGTCTTGTCGCTCATCAAACGGAGGTAGCTTGCGTATTTTACCACGTTGACGTCGTCCAGCGCCGCCTCGATCTCGTCCAGGATGCAAAAAGGCGCGGGGCGCACCTTTAAAATGGCAAAGTAGATGGCGATGGCCACAAAGGCCTGCTCGCCGCCGGACAGCGCCGCTAAATTTTTAATGATCTTTCCGGGGGGCTGCACATGGATGTCGATGCCGCATTCCAGCACGTTTTCCTCGTCGGTCAAGGAAAGCTCCGCCTTTCCGCCCCCAAACAGCTCGGTGAAAATGCGGGAGAAATGCTTGTTGATCTCCCGGAAATTCTCGGTGAAGATCTCCTTCATCTGGCTGGTGAGCTCCTGAATCAGCCGCAAAAGCTCCTCCCGGGAGCGTTCCACGTCCCCCACCTGCTCCAGCATAAACTCGTACCGCTGGGAGACCTCTTCGTACTCCTCGATGGCCGCCACGTTCACCGAACCCAGCGCCTTGATCTTGTTTTTGATCTCGTTTAAATCCCGCCTGGCGGTAATCAGGTCGGGAAGCTCCTTGGCGATCTCGTTTGCCTCACTGCGGGTCAACTGGTATTCTTCCCACATCTTGGTGATGATATTATCATATTCCTTCTGCATGGAGACCTTCTGCTCGTCAAGCTTGGCAAGCTCCCGGCTGATGGTCTCCCGGCGGGCGGTTTTCTCCTTTTGGGCCGCGCGGATGCCGGTGGTGGAGGCTTCCAGCTCCTCCCGCCGGGCGGAGACCGCGGCAATCTCGCCGCTTAACTGTTCCGCCTGCTCTTTTAGGGAGATAATCTCCTCCCGGGCAAGGCGGATATTTTCGGTGATCTTATCGTTTTCCGCCTGCAGCGCCGCGAGCTGGGAGGTTAAATCCGCCACCGTTTTCTGGGTGTCGTCTCCACGGGCGCGGAGCTCTTCCATGCCCGCGCGCAGCGTATCCATATCCTTTTCCAAAACCGTCTGTGCAAGCCGCTTTTCCGAAATAATCCGGCTTAATTCCTCCCGCTTGGCAGACAGGTCTCCTGTGGAGCCCTGGGTCTCGTAAAGCTTTTGCTGTAAGCCTGCGATCTCGCCCTCCAGCTCCGTTAAACGCTTAGCGGCCTCTTTTTCCCGGGCCGCCTGTTTAGAAGCCCGCTCTTTTGCCTGGGAAAGCTCTTTTTCCATGGCGGCCAGGCGGGATTTTCCCTCCTCCTCCATCTGGGAAAGGCGCTTTTGCTCCCCTTCAAAGCGGATGCCGTCCTCTTTTAACACCGTCATCTCGCTTTTGATGGCGGTGATCTCCGCATCCAGCTCGTTTACCTCCCGGGTCAGCTCGTTTAAAGCCGCCTGCCGCTCCTTTTGGGTGTCCGCTAAAGCGATCGCCTTGGCACGCAGGGCAGCGATCTCGTTTTTCCGGCTTAAAAAGCCCTGGTTTTTGTTCTGGGAGCCGCCGGTAAACGAGCCGCCCGCATTGACCACCTGGCCGTCCAACGTCACTACGCGGAATTTATAGCGGTATTGCCGGGCGATGCGGGCGGCGGCGTCCAAATCCTCCGCCACCACCACCCTGCCCAGCAGGGAGTGGATGATTCCCCGGTATTTTTCGTCCGCTTTGATAAGCCGGCTGGCTAACGAGATAAAGCCGTCCATGTCCTCCAAGCCAGGCTCCTGAAGCTCGGTCCCCTTCACCGAAGTGAGGGGCAAAAAGGTCGCCCGGCCGGCTTTTTGTTCTTTTAAGTAGTTGATGGCGGCCTTGGCGGTGCTTTCGTTTTCCACCACCAGATTCTGCATAGCGCCCCCCAAAGCGGTTTCCACCGCCACGGAATACTCCTTATCCACCTGGATAAGCTGGGACACCGTGCCGAACACGCCCCTGAGCGCGCCCGCCTTGGCCTGCTTGACCACCGTTTTAACGCTGTAGGCAAAGCCCTCCATGTTTTGCTCCAAATCCTCTAAAAGCTTTGCCTTTTGCAATTGTTCTTTGATCTTTAAATCGGTGTCATGGGCCTGTTCTCTGGCTTCCTCCAGCTTTTTGCGGCGGGACTGGGCCTTCATCTCATATCCTCGCAGGGAGTTTTGCAGCTGCTCGTTTTTTCCTTCCAGCGCTTTTAAGCCCTCTTTTACCCCGGCAATCTCTTCCGCCGTGCGGGAAAGCTCTTTTCCCTTGGCCGCCTTTTCTTCCTCCATCGAGGCGATGGAAGCGGTCAGTTCTTTTACCAGGCGCCCGGCGGCGGATACCGTCATGTTCGCTTCGGTCTGCTCCAAGGCCAGGCGGTTTAACTCCCCGTTGACCTGGGAGGTTTTCGCCCCCAGCTCGTCGCTTTGCCGGGTGAGGTTTAAAAGCTCGTCCTGACGCTCCAAAAGCTCCCGGGTGAGCTGTTCTGCCTGCTGCTTTTTTTGCTCCAGCTGGGACTGCTTGTCCTCGATCTGCCGCTTAAAGCCGTCCGTATGGGAGCGGTATGTATCGATCTCCCCCTGAATACGGGTCATATTCTGCTCGTTGTGGGCAATGTCGTTTTCCCACACGGCGATCTCGCTGGTCTTTTGGGCGCTTTGGCCGTCCTTTTCCTCCCGCCGGTGGCGCAACTCCTCCATGGAAACTAAACACTCCTGCATCTGGCGGTAGGCGTCGCCCGTCTGCTGCTCCAGCTGTTCGATCTCCGCCTCGATCTGGTCGTAGTCGTTTTGGCACAGGGCCAGCTTGTCCCCATGCTGGCGCATAGCCTCCTTGGAACGGTTGAGGGTGTCCACCCACAGGGAGATTTCCAGTGTCCGGCGCTTGTCCGAAAGCTCCAAAAACTGCTTGGCCTTTTCGCTCTGGGCCTTTAGCGGCCCCACGCGGCTTTCCAGCTCGGACAGGATGTCCTTAAGGCGCAGAAGGTTTTCCTCCGCCGCTTTGAGCTTGCGCTCCGACTCGGTCTTGCGGTAGCGGAATTTGGAAATACCCGCGGCTTCCTCAAAGATCTCCCGGCGCTCGTTGCTTTTGGCGCCTACGATCTCCGCAATCCTGCCCTGACCGATCATGGAATAGCCGTCCCGGCCAAGGCCGGTATCCATAAACAGCTCGTTAATATCCTTTAAGCGCACGCTGGCGCCGTTGATTTTATATTCCGAATCCCCCGAGCGGTAATACCGCCGGGTGATGGTTACCTCTTCGCTTTCCACCGGAAGCTGATGGTCGGAGTTGTCGATGGTCAAAGACACCTGGGCAAACCCCAGGGATTTGCGGTTTTGGGTGCCCAAGAAAATAACATCCTCCATCTTGGAGCCCCGCAGGGTCCTTGTGGACTGCTCCCCCAGCACCCAACGCACCGCGTCGGAGATATTGCTCTTTCCGCTGCCATTAGGGCCGACCACCGCCGTCAGCCCTTTGTTAAAATTAAGCTTTGTTTTATCGGGGAACGACTTAAACCCCTGCATCTCCAGCGATTTTAAAAGCACCCCGTCACTTCCTTTCCTTGCACAAGCCGGACTTCCAACGGTTTCATCCTTTCGTCCGGCGCCACCGATATCTCGTATCCCCGCTCTTTCAGCCGGGCTATGTTTTCCTTTTTCTGCCCCAATGCCTGGGACAAACATCGGGCGCTGACGCAAAGCCGGTATTCCCCCGGAGGGACCTCCGCTAGGAGCCGTTCCATCCGCTCAAGGTACCGCCTTGCCTCGCAAAGCTCCCGCAAAGCGGGATGGTACGCCCCGGCAATCATCCTTTCCCCTACCTCCTGGGAGGCATGAAGCCCCAGGCGGATCACCGGGATCCCCACGCCGTCAAACAAATTAAGCAGCCCGGCGCACAAAGAAACCGTCTCTTCCAGGCCGGGAGGATGATAAGCGCCTTTTTGGACAAGCGCTGCAAGCTCGGTCCCCGGCAGCACCACCGTGGGGTAGATCCGCACCCCGTTAGGAGAGAGCCTTATAAACTCCCGCGCTGTGCGATATGCGCTTTCTTTACTGTCTCCAACAAGGCCCGTCATCATCTGGAGCCCTAAAGAAAACCCATATTGCCGCACCCGCTCTGCCCCCCGGCGCACATCCTCTGCCGTGTGGCCCCGCTTATTAAGCGCGAGTACGGTATCATCCATGCTCTGCGCGCCAAGCTCCACCGACGTCACACCATATTGGCGCAGAATTTTAAGCACGGGAGCCTCCACCGCATCCGGCCGGGTGGAAACCCGGATGCCCGCAAAGCCGCCCTTTCCCACAAAGGGCGCGGCGGCTTCCAGATATTCCACCATCTCCTGTGTCGGGATGGCCGTAAAGCTCCCGCCGAAAAAGGCGATCTCGGTGTTTTCGGGGGAGCGGCATTCCGAAAGGGCCTGCCGGCAGGTATCCGCCACCTCCTTAGGCGTGGGCGCCTGCTGTGTTCCGGAGATCGTCCGCTGGTCGCAAAAGCTGCACCGGTGAGGACATCCCTTGTGGGGGATAAAAAAGGCGATGTTAGAGTGTTTCATAGCCCATCAGTTCCAGCGCTTCCTTGGCGGCGTTTTGCTCCGCCTGTTTTTTGCTCTTGCCGGTGCCTTTTCCGATCACGTTGGAGTTCAGGTGGACTTCCACTTCAAAGGTCTTGTTGTGGTCGGGGCCGTTTTCCCCGGTCAATACATATTCGATTTTTTCCTCCCGGTTTTGCTGGATAACCTCCTGCAAAGCGGTCTTATAATCGTTTAAGCTGGAAGCCTTGCTCACATCCAGCTTGTCCGGGATAAAGCTGAGCACAAATTTCCGGGCGGAAGCCATGCCCCCGTCCAAAAAGATCGCGGCGATCACCGCCTCAAAAGCATCCGCCAGGATGGAGGGACGCTCCCGCCCGCCGGTGACCTCCTCCCCCTTGCCCAGATAGAGGTATTGTCCCAGGTCGATCTTCTGGGCGAACCGGTCCAGCGCCTTTTCGCACACAAGCGCCGCCCGCAGCTTGGTCAGCTCCCCTTCCGGGTCTTTTTGATACTTGTGGAACAGATGGTTTGCCACAATCACCGACAGCACCGAGTCCCCCAAAAATTCCAGCCGCTCGTTGCACACCAGATGCTTTTTCCCCTCGTTAGCATAGGAGGAATGGGTCAGCGCTTCTTGCAGCAGTTTTTTGTTGTGGAACTGATAGCCGATTTTCTGTTCGAATTCTTCCAGCATTGTTTCGCCTTTTGCCGCCTGCCCTGCGGCCCTTCATTCACAAGCTTAATGATTGTTTAGCATACCCAGCAGTGGATTTGGGTATGTCCGAAAATCAATAGGAGCCGGTTATTCCTCTTGGGAAGCCTGTCTCATCTGCTCTAACGACTGAGTGATCTCCTCGATCACGTGGTTTTCCACCACGAACTTCGCCTGGCGGATGGCGTTTTTAAACGCGTTGGCGTTGGAGCTTCCGTGGGCTTTGATGACCGGCTTTGCTATTCCCATTAACGGCGCGCCGCCATACTCGGTGTAATCCATCTTCTTTTTGAAGGCTTTGAGCTGTTTTAACATCATCATGGCGGCGAGCTTGGTTTTGGCGTTGGCAAAAAACATCTCTTTGATATTTTTGTTAATGGCAGCGCCCATGCCCTCGGTGAGCTTTAACACCACGTTGCCGGTGAAGCCGTCCGCCACCGCCACGTCCGCGCCGCCCAAGGGCAGTTCCCTCGCTTCCACATTGCCGGTAAAATGAACCGGCGCTTCCTCCAGCAGCGCATAAGCGGCGGTTTGAAGCTCGCCGCCCTTGGTGCGCTCCGCTCCGATGTTTACAAGACCCACCCGGGGGTCCTTAATGTGGAGGATCTTGTTCATATACACCGAACCCATCACGCCGAACTGCTGGAGCATCTCCGGCCGGCATTCCAGGTTGGCCCCGGCGTCCATGAGCATATAGCATCCTTTATCCGACGGCAGGATAGGCGCTAACGCCGCCCGCTTGATCCCTTTGATCCGCTTGATGATAAACGACGCGCCCACCACAATAGCCGCCGTACTGCCGGCGGACAAAAAGGCGTCGCCCTTTCCCTCGCTTAACAGCTGAAAGGCCAGCCCCATAGAGCAGTCCTTTTTCTCCTTTAAGATCTTGGCCGGATTGTCCTCCACCTCAATCACACCGCCGGGCGCGTGAACGATTTCGATGCGGTCAAGAGAAATGCCGTTTTGCTCCGCCGTGCGGCGCAGAGTGTCCTGATCGCCGGTCATCAAAATATCTACATCCAGCTCTTTTACTGCTAACGCGCAGCCCTTTAACACCTCTACCGGCGCGTTGTCGCCGCCAAAGCCGTCTACAATTACTTTCATGCTGCCTTCTCCTTTTTATGCTTGCTTATTCTCCTTCATGAGACAGATAGCTTTCCAGATGCTCCATCGCCCGGCGGGCAATAACGCCGTAGCGCTCGGTCTTGTCCCGGATGCGCTCGCCGATGGGGGGCAAAAGCCCCATGTTGCTTCCCATAGGCTGAAAGTCCTTGATGCTCTCGTCGCTGATATAGCGGGCGAGCGCACCCATCATGGTGTCCTCCGGAAGGATCAGGGGCGGTTTTCCCGCCAATGCCCGGGCTAAGTTTTTCCCCGCCAGAATCCCGCTGGCGGCGGATTCCATGTATCCTTCCACGCCGGTCATCTGCCCTGCAAAATAAAGCCGCTTGTCCTTTTTACAGCAAAAATCCGCCGTCAAAAGGCGGGGGGAATCCAAAAAGGTGTTCCGATGCATCACGCCGTACCGGACAAACTCAGCGTGTTCCAGCCCCGGGATCATGGAAAACACCCGCTTTTGCTCCGGGAACCTTAGATTTGTCTGGAATCCCACCAGGTTATAACAGGTGCCTTTGGCGTTTTCCCGGCGAAGCTGCACCACCGCCCAGGGACGGCGGCCGGTGCGGGGATCTTTTAGCCCCACCGGCTTTAAGGGGCCGAACCGGATGGTGTCGGAGCCCCGCTTTGCCATCACCTCAATGGGCATACAACCTTCATACACCCGGAAGCTTTTTTTGTCAAACTCCTTTAGCTCCACGCTTTCGGCATGGATCAAGGCCTCGTAAAACGCCTCATATTCCTCCCGGTCCATGGGGCAGTTGATGTAATCATCCTCCCCCCGGCCATAGCGGGAAGCGAAAAACGCCTTGTCAAAGTCGATGCTGTCCGCCGCCACAATGGGCGCCGCCGCGTCAAAAAAGCTCAGCGTCTCCTCCCCAAAAAACGCCCGGAGCCTGTCGGCAAACCGGTCCGAGGTCAAAGGCCCGGTGGCGATGACGCAGTAACCCTCGGGGATCTCGGTGACCTCCCCCTCCACCACCGCGATGTTGGGGTGGGAGCGGATTTTTCGGGTCACAAGCTCAGAAAACGCCTCCCGGTCCACCGCCAAGGCGCCTCCCGCCGCCACGGCGGTCTCTTTCGCGCAGGGGACGGTGAGGGAGCCCAAGCGCTCCATCTCGTGCTTTAAAAGCCCGGCGGCGGAGGCCAGCCGGGACGCTTTTAACGAGTTGGAGCACACCAGCTCCGCAAAGCCGGGAGAATGATGCGCCGGGGAAAAGTTTGTAGGTTTTTGCTCTTTCAGGGTTACATCATATCCTGCCCCGGCCAGCTGCCAGGCGGCTTCGCATCCGGCTAAGCCGGCGCCGATGACGGTAACGTTTTTCAATCCTTCAAACCTCTTTCGTAATCGCAGCCTTCCTTGGCGCAGTAGATTTTCCCCATCTTGCCCCGCTTTTTAAACAAGGTGGCCCCGCACTTGGGACAGGTTTCCTTTAAAGGTTCGTCCCAGGTCATAAAGTTGCAGGAGGGGTTGTGTTCACAGCCATAATATTTCTTGCCGGTCTTGGACTTTTTCTCCAGCACCTTGCCGCCGCACTGGGGACAAAGGCCGCCGGTTTCGGTGACGATCTTTTTGGTGTTTTTACACTCCGGGAATCCGGGGCAGGCCAGGAACTTACCGAACCGGCCGATTTTGATAACCATCTTCCGGCCGCAAAGCTCGCAGACTACGTCGGTTTCCTCGTCCGGAACCTTCACGCGGCTGCCCTCCATGTCCTTTTCGGCCTTCTGGAGCGTTTTCTCAAAGTCGCCGTAAAACTCCGACAACGTCTGCACCCAGTCTTTTTTCCCAAGCTCCACCTCGTCCAGGTCCTCTTCCATCTTGGCGGTAAAGGCTACATCGACGATTTTGGGGAACCGGTCTTTCATCAGCTGGGTGGTTACTTCTCCCAAAGCGGTGGGCTTTAGCTGTTTGGCCTCCCGCTCCACATAGCTGCGGGCGATAATGGTGGTGATGGTGGAGGCGTAGGTGCTGGGCCGGCCGATGCCGTTTTCCTCCAGCGCCTTAATGAGCGACGCCTCGGTGTAACGCGGCGGCGGCTGGGTGAAGTGCTGGTTGCCCGCAAGGCTTTTTACCTGCAAAGGATCCCCCTGAGCTAAAGCGGGGAGCTTGCCCTCGGTTTCGGTCTCTTCGTCCTTGCTCTCCTCATACAAAACGGTAAAGCCGTCAAACTTGACGCTGTAGCCGGAGGCTTTAAACAAATACTCCCCGGCATTAATCTCCGCCGAAACGGTATCTAACAAAGCGTTTGCCATCTGGCTTGCGATAAACCGCTCCCAGATGAGCTTGTAAAGCTTGTACTGATCTCCTGTCAGGGACGCCTTCACCCGGTCAGGGGACATCTCCGGCATGGTGGGGCGGATAGCCTCATGGGCGTCCTGGGAATTGGCCTTGGATTTATACACCCGGGCAGACGGGGGAATATACTGCTTGCCGAATTTCTGTTCAATATAAGCATAGGCGCCCGCGCGGGCCTCCTCGCTGATCCGTAAAGAGTCGGTACGCATATAGGTAATAAGGCCCACGGCTCCCAGGTCTTCCACTTCCACGCCCTCGTAAAGTTCCTGAGCGGCTTTCATGGTGCGCCGGGCCTGGAAGCCCAGCTTGCGGGAAGCTTCCTGCTGCATGGTGGATGTGGTAAAAGGAGGGGCCGGGGACTTCCGGCGCACGCCTTTTTTGACGTTTCCTACCACGAAATCTTCTTTCTCAATCCCGGCTAAAATCTCATCCGCCTGTTCTTTATTTTTGATGTCCACCTTTTTGCCGCCGATGCCGTAAAACTTGGCAGGGAACGGCTTTTTGTTGTGCAGGGTGGTGAGCATCGCGTCGATGGACCAGTATTCCTCCGGCTTAAAGTCCCGAATTTCCTGCTCCCGGTCCACCACCAGGCGCACCGCTACCGACTGCACACGCCCGGCGGACAGGCCCCGGCGCACCTTGCGCCATAAAAAGGGGCTCAGCTTGTAACCCACGATCCGGTCTAAAATCCGGCGGGCCTGCTGGGCGTTGACAAGGTCAAGGTCGATGGTGCGGGGCGCTTCCATCCCCGCGTGGACACCGGTTTTGGTGATCTCGTTAAAGGTCACCCGGTTTTGATCCGAAATATTAAGCCCCAGCAGATAAGCCAGATGCCAGGAAATCGCTTCTCCCTCCCGGTCAGGGTCGGTGGCGAGATACACTTTATCGGAATTTTTAGCCTCTTTTTTCAGGGTTTTGATCAAGTCTTCCTGCTTTTTGATGTTTACATACTGGGGCTCAAAATGATGTTCAATGTCCACTCCCATTTTGGTTTTGGGGAGATCCCGCACATGGCCCATGCTGGCGACCACCTGAAAGTCCGGCCCCAGGTATTTTTTGATGGTCTTCGCTTTAGCGGGGGACTCAACGATTACTAAATTAGACATTTTGTTTTTCATCATGCCTTTCCGGTTAATATTGAAAACAGGCGGCGCATTAAGCCAGGCAGTAAGCCTTTCCCGGCTCCATCCGCACCGCGCCGATGATTTCCAGTTCAGTCAGCGCCGCCAGGGTTTGTCCCATGGTGAGGCCGCAGGCCTGGGAGAGTTCCTCCACATGCTGGGGCTCAAAGGTAAGGGCGGCGTAAAGCTGTTTGGCCTGTTCTCCCACGGCTTCGGGGACGGGCGGCTTGCTCCGATCCGCGCCGGAAGATTTTTCTTTTTCTTTCAGCATACGGCTTTTCGGCAAAGAAGTCGTCGGAGAAAGGTCAAAATTGTGTAAATTTTTTCCCGAGGGATGGCGGTGCTCCTTGATTAAAGCAAGGGTTTTTTCCCCATCCAGTTTATGTGGGAACCATTTGTAATATTCAAGCAGGATGTCCGAGCAGTCATAAACCGGCACCGCTCCGTCCCGCAAGAACTTGAGCGTCCCGGCATACCGGGGAGCGCCGTATTCCAGCGGCGGCGTGCAGTAAACGTCCTTTCCCTGCTCCAAAGCGTGTTCCACCGTGATGGCCGCGCCGCTGCGTGGCGGGACTTCGGTGGCCAGGATACTGCGGGAGATCCCCGCTAAAATCCGGTTGCGGATGGGGAAATAGCTTCCCACCACTTCGCTGCCGGGCGGCAGCTCGCCAATCAGCGCCCCATGCTGGAGAATATGAGCCTTTAGCTCTTCGTTTTTGGCCGGATAGTTGACATCCAGCCCGCAGCCCATCACAGCGATGGTGCGCCCGCCGGCTTTCAGGGCGCCCCGGTGGGCATACTCGTCGATTCCCACGGCGCAGCCGCTGACAATGGTGATGCCGCAGCGGGCAAGCTCGTAACACAGGTTTCCCGTCACCCGTTTGCCAAGCTCTCCCGCCTTACGGGTGCCTACCACACCCAGCAGCGGGTCGGCGTTTAAGTCCCCCGGATCGCCTTTGATATACAAAAGCGGCGGCGGCCCGTAAATCTGCTTTAACCCCTCGGGGAAACCTTCGTCCCGTTGGCAGAGCACCCGGACCCCGTGCTTTTCGCAGGCCTCCAAAATGCGGTCGGCACGCTCCAGAGAAGTCTGCAAAAGGCCCGTGCGCTCTTTGGGCGTCAGCAGGGAAAGAGCGGTTTCCTTCTTGGCTTTTGCCTGCTCATAAAACGCCTTGGGATCCTCAAAATGCTCCAACACCCGGTGAACGCTGTGGCTTCCTTTGGGAAGCGCTTCGGACAGCCATACCCAGTAACGATTGTCCTCCATGTGTATTTCCTCCTTTATAATATTAGAAAGCTGCGGCTTTTATCTCTTTTGCAGCTCCCACATCAGCACTCCCGCGGCGATTGCCGCGTTTAAAGACTCCGCATGGCCCTGCATGGGAAGGGTGATCTTCTGCTCGCAGGCGTCCGCCGTGGCGGCGGACAAACCGTTTCCCTCGTTGCCGATGCACAAAATACAGGGCTTGTCCGCCGGCAGGGAAAGTTCCTGTACCGGCAGAGCGTCCCGCTCCACCACGGCGGCGGCTGAAAACACCCGTCCCTTTTGCTCCCGCAAAAAGGCGGCGGAATCCTCCACCGTCATAAAGGGCACCCGAAACAGGGAACCCATGGTAGAGCGCACCACCTTGGGGCTGTACACATCGCAGCAGTTGTCGGCAAAAATCACGCCGTCCACCCCAAAGGCGTCGGCAGTGCGCAGGATAGTCCCCAGGTTTCCCGGGTCCTGCAATCCGCACAGCATGACGAAAAGCCTTTTATTACTTATTGTATCCTCTGTCAGAGGTTTGTCAAGCTTTTTGCAGACGCAAAATATCCCTTGAGGGGTCTTGCACTGGGATAACTTCCCCTCCAGTTCAGGAGAAATGTAAAACGTTTCTTTGGCACAACCGGCGATCTTTCCGGCGGCTTCCCGGTGCTGCTCCACGAAATCCCCCGTCATAAACGCGGTGAGGATTTCCACGCCCTCGCAAAACGCTTCAAGGCATATTTTTTTGCCTTCCAATACAAACAGGCCCTGATGGTCCCGTTCTTTTTTGCTTTTTAAAAGCCGGACAACCGCCTTGATTTTCGGATTGTCCCGGCTTGTGATCTGTTCCAAACTCTCACCCTCCTGCGCCCTGTTGATACGAAAACACGCCCGGGTCCAAAAAAGACACGGGCGTCGTCATCGTTATTTACAGCGCAGCTTTTGCCTTCTCGCACAGAGAAGCAAAGGCAGCCTCATCGTGGATCGCGATCTCAGAAAGCATTTTGCGGTTGAGGGTGATCCCGGCTTTTTTCAGGCCGTTCATAAAGGTGGAATAGTTCATTCCGTTCATTTTGCAGCCGGCGGAAATACGGGTGATCCAAAGGCTGCGGAAGTTCCGTTTTTTCTGTTTACGGCCGATATATGCATACTGGCCGGATTTCATCACCGCGTTTTTCGCGGTTTTAAACAATTTGGACTTGCCGCCCCAATATCCTTTTGCGAGTTTGAGAACTTTTTTTCTTCTCTTGTGGGTCATCATCGCGCCCTTTACACGAGCCATAATTTATACCTCCCAAAAATGGTTGTCATCCAATTAAAAACAGCTTATTTGTAGGGGATCATTTTCTTGATCGCCGCTACATTGCTCTTGTCCGCGTACTCATTTTTACGCAGGCCGCGTTTTCTCTTGGTGGATTTTTTGTTTAAGATGTGAGACTTGTTTGCATGGGCGCGTTTTACTTTTCCGTTTTTGGTCAGGTTAAAGCGTTTTTTCGCACCGCTGTGCGTCTTTACCTTTGGCATTTTGTATATCCTCCTTATTGCTACTTAGCGGGTTTGGGGGCAATAAACATCGCCAAACTCCGGCCTTCCATCTTGGGCGGCTTTTCCACTGTTCCCACCTGGGCCACAGCTTCCTTAAACCGGTCCATGAGGTCGTTGCCCAAATGAGTGTGCGCCATTTCGCGCCCGCGGAACCGGATAGAAACCTTCACCTTATCCCCCGAGGAAAGAAACTTGACCGCTTGATTTGCCTTGGTTTCAAAATCGTGGGTGTCGATGTTCAGAGACATTCTGACCTCTTTGACGTCGACGGTCTTTTGGTTTTTGCGCGCTTCCTTTTCGCGCTTGGCCTGTTCAAACCGGTACTTGCCGTAATCCATGATCCGGCACACCGGAGGCTGCGCCTGGGGAGCGATTTTCACCAGATCGAGGTTTTTGTCGCCGGCGATATTCATCGCCTCTTTTAACGACAGAATTCCCAGCTGGGTCCCATCCGCATCGATAACGCGGACTTCCTTGTCGCGGATTTCCTCATTGATGAGCAATTCTTGTTTGCTGATAGTAAAGCACCTCCAAAACCAGATAAATAGGTCTGCGAATAAAGAAACAACAGTACGACAAAAAACGCAGACGAAAACCGTCTGCGTACCTGTACAAGAAACACCGGGCAACAAAGGCCCTGTCCTGTAAAAGTATTGACCCATGAAGCAGCAATTGCAAGCGCCCATAGGTGAGAACGGTTTTTGTCCTACTTTGTTTTCTATGTTATTTTAGCAGAGAATATCCCCCCTGTCAAGGGGATTTTCACTATTTTTTCCGTCTTTTCGGCGTCTTATGCAAAGCGGCTATAATTTCTTTTGAAAACAGATAATCCTCGCCGCTTCCGCAAAGCCCGCATGTTTATGAAACAGCCGGCTTTGCTCGTTTTCAAGGGAACAGTCACTGGCAAACTCCGCACAGCCTTGTTCCTTTGCCCAGGCCTCGCCCAAAGTGAGAAGTTTTTTGGCTACTCCCTGACGGCGGATGTCTTCTCTTACAAAAATTCCTTCCAGATAGCCCACCGGGCTGGTGTTAGTCCCTTCCACATAGTCCCGGCGCAGCTGGCACTGGGCAAAGCCAACCGGCTCATCCTCCCAGAAAGCCAAAAACACCGCGCAGTCCTCCGAACAAAGGAGTGAGGTAAATTCCTCTTCCAGTTCTTTTTGAGAATGCTCGTCCCACAGCTTTTTTGCCTGTGCCGCCACGGCCTTGACATCTTTGGCCTTCGCCTTTCTGCATGTAATCGTCTGCATCGGTTTCCTCCTATCTGTCCGTATCCGGAAGGGAAAGGGACTGCTCCAGCGGGACCGAGTACAAAACGCACTCCTTCACCGGCATTCCCAGCGCCTTCCCCACCGCGCTTTTATAGAAGATAAGCTGTTTTTCATACTTTTCGGCCAGCTCCTCCATAGTTGCGACCCGGTCGGTTTTGTAGTCGATAATCACCGCTTTGTTTTCCTCCACGATCACGCAGTCGGCGATGCCCTGGATGAAAATACGCTCTCCCGCCGCCTCGGGAGATAAATCCGGGTACACCTCCCCCGCGGGGATCTCGTCAAAAAAACGGTATTCCCGGTAGATCTGATCAGCGGACAAGATCCGCGACATCAGCGGGGAGTTAAAAAAGGCGGACAGATGGCCGATGGGGAGCACCGCCGTCTCCTGCTCGGACAAAAAGCCCTGGGTGAGCATCCGCTCCATCTCCGTCAAAAGATCCTCCCTGGCGGCCTGGTAATCGGCGAACTGGATAAACTGGTGGATGATCGTCCCCCGCTGGGCGGGGGAAAGCTTCGCCCCAAAGGAAAAGGCGGGCCGCTCGTCCAGCCGGGCTCCTGCCTTTTCCGAGCTGTGGACGATCTGGGTCACCGCAAGCTTGGCCGCGATCCCGGACGTTTCCCTGTATGGATACCGGTATTCGATCTTTTCCGCCAGCTCCTTGAGATCCTCGGCGGATGCCTTACAGTGAAACTCCAGCGCGCCCGCTTGCTCCGGCGTCTCCCCTTTCTCCGGGGAAAGGATGGTAACAAGGCCGCTTTCCGCCGGGATCACCCGCTGTTCCTGTCCTGCCAGCTTGCGAAGCTTCTCCCCGGCGGGGTGGCGCAAAGCGGCCATCAAAAGCCAGTCCCCGTAACTTGAGGCTTTGCGCACCCCAAAAGGCGGGAGCTTGTCCCCCTCCCCCGTTCGCAAAGAGAGGACGGCAAGCTTTGTGGAAAGATTGGGGCAGGAGGTGACAAAAACAAGCTTTTCCTTGGCCCGGGTGGCCGCCACATATAAAATCCGCATTTCCTCGGAAAGGGTCTCCGCCTCCAGCTGCAAGCGGATGGCCTCGTGGCGCAGGGTGGTATAGGCCTTCAGCCGCTCCGGATCCCGGACCTTTATCGAAAACCCCAGCTCAGGATGCTTTAAGGCCGAGGCGTTTAAATCCTCTTTATTAAAAGCCTTGGCGCAGTCCGCCACAATGCAGATGGGGAATTCCAGCCCCTTGGAGCGGTGAATCGTCATGATCCGCACCACGTCCGCCTGCTCCGAGATGGTGTTGGCGCTGCTAAAATCCTCCCCGTTTTGGGCGGTCCTATCCACAAATCGCAAAAAGCCCGACAAACCGCTGTTTCCGATGGTCTCGTACCGGGAGGCGTACTCCAAAAGCAGCCGCAGGTTCGCCTGCTTTTGCTCCCCGGAGGGCATAGCCCCCACCACCGCCATAAAGTCCGTGCTGTCATAGATCTTGCGGATCAGCTGCCCGGCGCTTAACACAGCGGCCCACTGGCGCATCTCGGCAAGGGAATGTAAAAAGGCCTGCACCCGCGCATCCCCCTGTTTTGCTTTTGCCAAAACCGCCGCGTACAGGGAGGTGTTCTTGCTGCAGGTGCGGATGGCCGCCGCCTCGTCAGGGGTAAACCCGTACATGGGCGAAAGCATCACCGATAACAGGGGGATATCCTGCAAGGGGTTATCGATGATCCGCAAAAGGTTTAGCATCACCGAAATCTCCCGGGAGTCAAAATATCCGGTGGTGGTGTCCGACCAGGCGGAAAGCCCCAGGGATGACAGGGCCTTTGCATACTCCTCCGCCTTTTTGGAGGTCCGCAGAAGGATGCAGAAATCCCGGCATTGGCAGGGACGAAAGGTTTCCCCTTCCTGCACCGGATAGCCCTTTGCAAGCATCGAGGCGATCAGCTCCGCCACGTGGGCCGCCTCGGGGTTTTCCTCCCCCTCTTTGCCTGTCTCGACGATGTGAAGCTCGGTTTCCCGCTGGGGCAGGGGGATAAACTTCCCGGCCGCGAACAGGGCCTCCTGCTCCCCGTATTCCACCTCGCCCATTTCCCGGCTCATCAGCTGGGAAAACACAAAGTTTACCCCCTTAGCTACCTCCGGGCGGCTGCGGAAGTTTTTGGTAAGCAGCACCTTGGCGGGGAAATGCTCCCGGTCATAGGGGGTGTACCGATCCTGCCGGCGCAAAAACAGCTCCGGCCTCGCCTGCCGGAAGCGGTAGATGCTCTGTTTGACATCCCCCACCATAAACAGATTGGTTTCCTCCCGGGACAGCAGGGTGAAAATGGTATCCTGTATCTGGTTGACGTCCTGGTACTCGTCCAGCAAAATTTCCTCAAACTGCCCGGAAAGCTCCTTGGCCAAGGGCGTTTTTTCTACTGTATCCCCCCGACGCACCGCCAAAAGGGACAAGGCGTAATGCTCCAAGTCGGAAAAATCCACGATCCTGGCATCCCGCTTTTTTTGATCCAGCACCGCCCCATACTCCCGCACCAACTGGAACAGCGCTTCCACAATGGGATACAGCGTCTGCATGTCCTGGCAAAAGGCTTCCTCGGTGGCGCACACCTGCCGGGAGGCAAGATCGCTGAGCAGCTTTTTGACCTCCTTGCGAAGCCCGGACACCCACTCCTTTTTCTCGGCGTCCTCGTATTTGCGAAGCTGTCCCATCCGGGAGAACGAAAAGCTGTGCACGCCGTTGTAAAGGCCGTCCCAGTCCTTTTTTCCGCACAACTCTTGCAGCTTTAAAATCCCGTTTAAGTCATCCAAAAAAACGGGGCCATAGGCGGCTTTCATCGCCTCGTCCCCCTCCATGGCGTCAAGGGCTTTTTGGGTGAGCTCCCCGGCCTGCTTCAGCGCCTCTTCCACATACGCCCACAAAAGGCCGCCCCAGTCCGTCTGGGAAAGGTCTTTCGCCCGAAACGCCAAAAGGCTTTGCTCCATCCAGTCCTCGGGGAAAGGGTGGGAGCGCAAAAATTCGTACACCTCCCCCACTAACTGGGACAAAGGCTTATCGTTTCGCACACATAAAAACTCACATAGGGCCTTAAAGCCCGGCTCCGCTTTTTGATAGGCGTTCTCCAGAAGCTCCTCCATGGCGGCGGAGCTAAGGTCGGAAAGCTGGGTTTCGTCCCCGATGGCGAATTTGGCGTCTAAGCCCAGCACGTCAAAATGCTCTCTTACAAGCTCCAGGCAAAAGGAGTGAATGGTGCTGATATGGGCCTTTTGCAGCAGCATCCGCTGCCGGTGGAGCCACGCATCCCCCGGGCGGGCGGCCAAAAGCTCCCCCAAGGCGGCGTCGATGCGCTCTTTCATCTCTCCGGCGGCGGCGTTGGAAAAGGTGGCGATCAGCAGCCTGTCCGCGTCCACCGGATGGGCCCGGTCGGTGAGTTTTTGGATCACCCGCTCCACCAGCACGGCGGTTTTTCCGCTTCCCGCCGCCGCGGACACCAGTATAGTGCCCCCCCGGCCGGAAATCGCGTTTTGCTGCTCCTTGGTCCATTCTCTGGCCATCTTCGCCTCTCCTTTCTTTTGCTGTTACTTTTGGGGCCGGTCGAATTCTTCCATCCTGCCCCACATTTCCTCTTTGGAGGAAAAACTCTTGATCTCCCGGCGGCTGTCCTCCGGCGAGATGCCGCACACCGACTTAAAATCGCAGTAAGCGCAGGGGGTGTACCCCAGCCCCTCCACCGGCTCCGCCTCGATTCGGCCATCAAAAAGCTGTTCGGCCATCTGCTCCGCCAGGCGGCAGGTGTGGCGGTAGAGCTTGCCCATCTCCGCTAACGACACCACCGAGGAGTTTTTGTCCGGCTCCCCGTCTTTGTTGAGCCGGGCCGGGATAAAGATCCCCGCCCCCTCCTGATCCATGGCCTGCAAAATCGTAGGATCCGAAAGCACCAAACCGTTCATCCGGTACTGGGCCATCTCCTCTTTTTGCGCCGCCCCCTCATCCGCTTCCCGGGGCAGGCCGGGGGTAGGCTCCTTGGCGGGCATGTACAACACCCCCGCCGGCAGCATCCCCTGATAACGGCCCCGGCCGTTTTTCCAGATGCAGAACAGGTAGACGAGCATTTGTAAGTTGAGCCCATAATACAGATCGCTTAACTGGAATTTTTTCGCCCCCGATTTATAGTCCACCACACGGACGTATTTTTCCCCGGTGTTTTTGTCCTCGTAGGTGTCCACCCGGTCGATCCGCCCCTGGATGGAGATCACCGTACCGTCCGGCGTGCGCACCTGTAAGGGAGGCACCTCCCCTTTTGGGGAGATTTCCAGCTCAAAATCGCTGGGGCGGAATAAGCTCTGGGAAAGCTCCTGCTGCAAATGGCGGGCAATTTTATACACCGTGCGCCCCATCCGGGAATAAAGATACTGAAACCGGGCGCTTTTCCCCTCCATGCCCCCCATCACCGTCATAAGATAATCGTCCAGCTCTTTGCGCACCGCGGCCCGCAGCTCCTTTTCCGGGAGGGCGGCAAAGTCAAATTCCTGGCTGGAGGTAAGGGCATACAGCACCTGATGGATCAAAGAACCGGTCTCGATGGGGTTTAATTCCGCCCGGGAGCGGGGCTTTACCTTCATGCCCCCGGAGCAGAAATACTGGAACCGGCACTGATAAAAGCTTTCGATCCGGCTGGGGCTCAGCCGCATGTGGCTGCCGAACAGCTCCCTGATCGTCATGGGATCGTTAAGGGACAAGGGCTTTTTTAACACCATCTGCTGCAAAAGCTCCACCTTGCTTTGGTACCCTTCCTGCCGGGAGAGGTATTCCCGCAAAGCGGCGGTCTCTTGGGTGTCCCAGCGGTAGTTTTCCGCCAGCTTTAAAAAGGCGGTGGAAAGGCTGCGGCAGTAGTGAAACAGCCCCGCCTGGGAGGCATCCACCACCGAATCCTTCCCCAACAGGGTTTTTGCCTGGGAAAACAGCTCGGAGGGGCGCAGGGGCTTCCCCGCCACATCCCCCCGCCGGGCGGTGATGAGCAGCCGGCTGGAGGGGACCGCCAGCGCTTTGTAGGCGATAAAGCGCTCCTCCGCTATGGCCTGTTCGGAGGTCTCCAAAAACTCCGCCCCCAGGCGCAAAAGCGCCGCCCGCTCCTGCTGGGAAAAGGCGCCGCCCGCGGTGGGGATAAAGGGGAACACCCCCTGATTGGCTCCTAAAATCACGGCGGCTTTTGGGTTTTCCGTGCGCATCCGGTTGGCGTTTCCCACCGCGACCGAATCCAGCGTCTGGGGCAAAGACCCCATATCGTACGCCCCAGCCACCAGAGACAAAAGCTCCTCATAGCGGGCAAGTGTCATGCTCACGCCGCCGGCGGCCTGCACCACCGCGTCCATCAGCTCCAGCAAAATTTCCCACACCCTGGCGTATTCCTCCGCCAAAACGGGCTGGTTTTGCTCCTCCAGCTCCTGGATCGTCTCTTTCAGGCAGCGGCGCACCTCCATTTGGTCCAGCGCCTCGTACAGGGCAAGGCTCACCGACCGGGCGGTATCCCCGCAGCTGCCGGTAAAGGCCTCCAATCCCGATGCCACATACGCCCGAATCTGGTTCACCCGCTCTAAAACCGCCCTGTCTTCCTCGGTGAGCTCGGGCGCAAAGCCGGAGGGGTTGGCAGTAAAGGGCTGCCGCCACGCCTTGCCCCGGATATCCCAGGTGTAGCAGTAGTTTTCAAGCTCCCCCACCTGCTCGGAGGAAAAGGGGGTCAGCCCGCACTTTAACAGGCCCAGCACCCCTTCGGTGGTGAGCCCCTTGGCCGCAAGCTCCAAAAAGGAAAGGACAAAGCGGATGAGGGGTTTGTCGGTCACGGGATTTCGCTCGTCCATATAATAAGGGATGCCGAACTTTTCAAACGCGCTTTCCAGCGCCGGCCGGTAGGTGTCAAGATCCCGGGCGATCACCACAATATCCCGGTAGCGGTACCCTTCGTTCTGCACCCAGTCCAGCACCGTGCCCAGGGCATAATCCACCTCTTCATACTCGTTTTGAGCGGCCGCCAGCTTTACGCCGCCGGTTTTCTCCCCCTCATAGGGCTTCCCGCCGGGGCGCAGGGCTATGCGCTCTAAATACCGAAGCTCCGGGTCGTCAAACCGCGCCCCCGGCTGAAGCCGGATGGGGACCCCCACCGTGACCCCGCTTTGCCGGGCCAGGCGGGACAACCGGTCCCGAGTGGCCTTGACAAAGGCAAACAGGCCGTACTCCCCTTCCTCTTCTTCCTCCATACACAGGGAGACATACAGCTGGGGCGACTGGCTGATCATCTCTTTTAAAAGGGCCAGCTCTCCGGCGGTAAAGCCTTTGAACTCGTCCACAAAAATCACGGTGTCGGCAAAATACGCCGTCCCCTTTACTTTCTCCGCCGCCCGCTCCAAACTCTCCAGCGGGTCTAAAAAGGTCTTGTGCAAAAGAGCGTCGTAGACGTCGTAGATCTTCCCGATATCCTGGGCTTTCCGGCGCAGGTTGTCCGATTCTGCGCCCAAAGCGGCTTCCTCCAGCCGGCCCGGCTGGATACCGGCGTTTTTAAGCTCCTCCACCGTTTCCAGCATCAGGCTGGTAAAGCTTTCGTAGGCGTTGGCTTTCCGGTAAAAAGAAAGGTCATCTTTAAGCTCATGGACCGCCAGGTTCATGAGCACCAGCTTTTTGGAATTGTCGGCGTACTTCCCCGCCAGGCCGCCGTATTCCCGGAAGATCATCTCCGCTAAGCGGGTAAAGCTCATCACCTCTACCAAAGCCGCCCGCCGGGGGCCTAAAAGCCGGTGGATCTGGCGCTCGCTTTCAAAGGAAAACTGCTCCGGCACCAGCAGGATGATCCGTTCTTCTTTGCGCGCAAGTAGACTGGCGATCTTTTCCCGGATAAAATAGGATTTTCCGCTTCCGGAGCTTCCTTCAATAAACGTCAGCACAGCTTTCCCACCTTTCCATCACAAGCCTTGGTTATGAAAGCCCTGGACGCTGCTGCGCCCAGGGCTTTTGCGATCACCGGTATAAAAGAAGGTTATCTTCTCAAAGACTATTCCTCCTCGGAAAACTTCGCGGACACAAACCAGAAAAACAGCGACGCCAGACCTTGTACGATCATAAACACACCGATGACAATTCCCATAGCCGCCGTGATTAAATCCGGCTTAAAGAAGGATAAAAAGCCCAGCAAAACGCCCACAAAGCCCACAATCGTCATTCCCCACCATTTGGAAAAATTCCGTTTTTTCAGATCAAAGGAGTTTACCAATCGGGAGACGCCCGTCGTCATCACCCACATGCCAAACACATAAGGGAGCGCTGCCGCAGCCTCCGCCTGGTGGAACAGCGTCATCAATGCCACCAGCACCGTCAAGATCCCCTCGATCAGCACCCAGCCGGAGCCAAAAAAGCTGTCCCGCCGGCTGAAAAAGATCACAAGCTGGGATCCGCCGGCAATAATCAGCGCCAGCCCCAGAACAAAGGCCATCATATCCACGGCCCCTCCTGGGCTCAGCATTGCCACCACGCCCGCAAAGATCAGCAAAATTCCCGACACCAGCCACAGCGCCTGGGTTACTTTTTTGCTCATAATCATATCCTCCCTCTTTTATTCATCCACGACTGAGAATGTCTGCATCCACCCGCTACACATAAAAATAGGAATAGACGGCTTGTACCAAGCAGTATACCATGAGTGCAAAGGTTCGAGCGAACCTTACAAAAATCGCTTGCGGGCTATCAATCACGGCCCGCATTTTGCATCTCACAGATGCAAAACCGCGATTTTTCGGTGGGTAAAAGCGGCATAGCCGCTTGCAGAGCCGGTTTTGGCACTGGAATGATTAGAAGGGGGGAAAAGCCCCTCTTCTACAAGTCCTGCGGTTATGGTATAATTGGCATTTCCGCCGGTTGCCCCATCTGAGACGAATGCTAAAATATTATAAATATCGTCACGCAGGCGGACATGTGCCGCCGAAGTGACACATTAAGAGAAAACCGGTGGGCAAAAGCGGCATAGCCGCTTGCAGAGCCGGTTTTCGACTGAAAAGGGGGAATCGGGGGAAAAACGCAGAACAAGGCTTTGCCGCAGTGATTGCGTTTTTCCCTCGAACCACTTTGTGGTTATTATACCATAGCTTCGACAAAAACAAAAGCTCTTCAGGCAAATTCTTCCCGCACAGGACAAAAATATCCCA
>CALXBH010000075.1 GCA_944386475.1 uncultured Clostridia bacterium
ATATATCGAGGCCGGCCACACCATTATGGAGCATTTTTTACAATTTTAAGTGAGACTACAAAAACCCGCCGCAGTACCAAAGTACTGCGGCGGGTTTTTTATGACTGAAACAAGGAGGCAACCGTCCGATTCCGGCAGCGGATGCTCCCCGCCAGCACGCCTAACAGCACAAAGGGAATCAGAAGCAAAAAGACAGCCCCCAGCATACCGGGAGAAACCGTCAGGGCAAAATCCGAAAGCCCAAATAACGCCCCCATCGCCTTATCAAAAAAAGCGATCCGCATAAGTTCCATCACGCCGATCCCCAGCGCAAAGCCAAAAAGGTAAAAAATCCCCTGTTCCAATGCCAGCAAAAGAAAGATCTGGCGGCTGCGGTAGCCCACCGCTTTTAAAACCGCCATCACCTTTGCCTCCTGGTTCACCGAACGGTAGACAAACAGCGCCAATAATAGGCAGCCAAACGCCGTTATCACAGCAGCGAGCAGCGTAAACACCCGGGAAACTGTTTGGTAAAAGCCGCTGGTATCCTCCACCGAGGAATCCACATACTCCCAGCAGTCCAGCGTGTTTAAAAATTCCGCCGCCGCTTTTTTGTCCCCCGCCGAATCGACGATAACAGTAAGCTTCCCGTCCTTTTGCTCGGCAGACTGGATGAGGGGATTTTGTTTTACCCGCTCTATGAGAAGCCCCTCCGGGCAGGAAAACTGCATCGTCCTGGCGGAAACGGAATTGATGTACTGGTTTTCAATGCTCCCGCCCACGTTGGCCGCCGTCAACACCCCCAGCAGCATCAGGGCGAACAAAAGGCCTTGGAACAGCACAAATTTTAGCGCGGCCCCTATCCGCCCGCGGATGGAGCAAATGGCGAGCCCTCCATAATCAACCATCGCTTAGCACCTCCGCCGGGCGGATCTTTGCAAGCTTGGGATAGCAAAACAGAAGCGCGCACAGGGGGATCAGGCATCCGGCCGCCGCCGAGATCAGCACGGTGCGCCAATAATAATCCCATTGGATGGCAAGGGGCAGAAAATACACCGAGAAAAACCGGGTCAAAATCGGTTCCCACAAGGGGCCGAACAAAAGCGCCGTCAGAAGATTGGCCGCCAATGTTCCCGCAAGCCCAATGAGCAAAACCTCCGACAGCAGCATCCGGAAGATCTTGGCGTTCCGGTATCCCAGCGTCTGGAAAAGGGCCACCAGCTTTTTCCGCTTGCCGATCAGGGAGGAGATCAGGTAGCAGACGATCAGCAGCGTAAAGGCGATCACAACCGCCGACAAAGCCGCCGAGGCGCCGCTCATTAAAAAGGCAAAGTCCCCGATTCCTCCCAGGGAGGTCTTGCGGGAGGGGATCGCGCCGTAATTCTCCATCTGTTTTTCCACCGCCGGGATATTTTGGTATTCGTCCACGACCACCTCATAGTCCGTGGGCTGGTAGTTTGGATCCTCAAAGCGGATCTTGCTTAACCGGATAAAATCCTCCTGATACAAATAGGCGGTGGAGGCTTCCTCCAAAACCTTTACCGAGTCGTAAACCCCCACGACCGTCACCTTATCCTGATGCCAGTTTTCCTGTACATCACGAAAGGAAAACGTGATGGTGTCCCCGATAAAATCCTTCCCGTTTAAATAGGGGATTTTCTCCTTGGTCAGCGACATGTAAGAATCATAATAGGGCTGAAAGTTAAGGGGGATGACCACTTCTCCCGGATGTTTCGGATACTCCCCGCTGATCAGGTCGATTTTGACATCGGGGTGGAATTCCTGAAATGTCAGGTAATAATAATCTTCATACGCCCCGTCGGTGATCTTTTGGGCGCTGTCCTGGATCATCCCAATCAAGGGGCTTGCCGCCTGCCGCACCTGTTTTACATGGCTCATCCCCTTCAGCGTGCCTTCAAACGTCTCCCGGGAGCCAAAGCCCCGGTTATAGGTCACCTGAAGGGTGCGGTATTTGGGAAGCGCTTTCATGCCGTTTACATACTGGGCCAAGGCCGCCGCCAGATTGTTGACCACTAAAAACAAAATCAGCGCCAGGGCGATAATGAGGATATTGACAGCGGTTTTCCCTTTGTTGCACCGCATGTTGGCAAGGGATAAACGAAATAAGCTCATACCATTCCCTCCCCTTGTAGCCGTCCGTCCTGCATGTGCAGCACGACACCGGCGTACTGGGAGATCACCGGGTTATGGGTGACGGCGATCACCGTTTTGTTCCCGGAAAGTTCTTTGAGCAGGGAAAAAATCCGCTGTTCGTTTTGTACGTCCAGATTTCCCGTAGGCTCGTCCGCCAGGATATACCTGGGGTCGTTTGCCAGCGCCCTGGCGATGGCCGCCCGCTGCTGTTCTCCCCCGGAGAGTTGTTTGGGATAATGGTCGGCCCTGTGCTCCAGTGAAACCTTGCGCAGCAGTTCCATGGCTTTTTCCTTTTGCTCCCGCCGGGAAATGCCGGCGTTGAGCTGCATGGGCAGCATCACGTTTTGCAGGGCCGTCAGATAAGGGTGCAGCTGAAAATCCTGGAACACAAACCCGATCTGTTTTTGGCGAAAATCCGCCAGCGCATTGGGCTTTAAACGGGTGATATCCTCCCCGCCGGCCACGATCGTCCCCTCGGTGGGAGCGGCCAGCGTCCCCAGCAACTGGAGCAGCGTGCTTTTCCCCGAACCGGAGCGGCCCATGATGCCGTAAAAGGTTTTATCCTTAAAAACCGCCGTCACATGGTCGACCGCTGTCACCTTTTTGGCATACTGCTTGGTGAGATCCTTGATTTCGATCATTGTCATACCACCGACTCTTTCTTGTTTGATTCGTAAAATCTTATTATAGCATATAGATCGGTGAAAATGGTTTCTATTCCTCAATTATTATTATGAATCCTGCAATTTTTGTTTTCGACATTATTTTACAAATTTCGACTTTCATGTTAAAATAGACGGGAAAAAGAAGAGGGGGAACTTGAATATGCACTGTGAAACACAGGACAAACGGGATCGCCGCCGACAGGTCCCTGCCGCGGTCTATGAAGGGGCAGAGCTTTTTTGCCCGGCGGAGGACGGCGTCTTTTGCCTGGCTGTTCTCAGCCGGGGGGAAGGGTCTCTTCTAATGGATGAAACTTCCATTCCTGTCTGTGCACCGGCTTTTCTTTGCCTGAGCGGAGCAAAAAAATACCGGCTTGTTTATTCAGAAAAATTCTGGCTGCACGCCATATATTTTCGTCCCGCCTTTGTCTATCCCGGCGCTGGCTTGGAGGGGATGCCCGGCGGGGAATTTCATGTGCCTGACGAGCTGCTTTCGATGTTCGGATTGACGTCTTTTGAGGGACACTACTCCTCCCACGGCACCGTTTTAAAACCGGCGCCCTGTCTGCTGAAGGCTGCTGCGCAAAAAATCACCCTGTGTGCCGAGCAGCTTCGGTATCCGTTTGACGGCGATTGGTCCGGCCGCACCCGTGCTTATCTATTGGAGCTTTTGGAGTATACCGAGCTTTTGGCGCAGAATTTTGGGCTTTCCCCCGCAGCAAAAGATGGTCATCCTTCTTCCTTGGATCTGCGGCTGCCGGAAATCCTGTGTTATATCCATTCCCACCTGGAAGAGCCTTTAAGCCTGCAAACCGTTAGCTCCCAGTTCGGCACCAACCGCACGGATCTGGAAAAAATCTTTAAAAACAGGCTTGACACCACCTTTTACCGGTATATTTCCGGGCAGCGGATCCAGCGCGCCTTAAAGGCTCTGCGCTTTACCTCCCTTCCCCTGGCCGAGATCGCCGGCCGGTCAGGCTTTTCCACCACACAGAATTTTTGCAAATTTTTTAAAGGGCGGATGAATATCTCCCCTATTAAATACCGTCAGATACATCTGGAGCAGCGGAAAGCCGTTTTAGCGGAGACAAAAAAAGGAATTGCGTTATAACGCAATTCCTTTTTTGTCTCTATTTGCCTTGTCCACGGGAAGCAAGCAGTTTTTCAAACGCCTTTAAAAACACTTCGTCATCCAAGGAACTCCGCTTTTTTACACCTTTGGTCTTTCCGCCGGAGCGGCGCACTTTTTGTCCCAAAAAGCGCTCAAACAACAGCCGGTCGATATTTTCGCAGGTAAAAACAAGACCGTTTTGGTTAATAGCCAAAGCCCCTTTTCCCAAAGCCATAGCGGCGACGCCAAAGTCCTGGGTCACCACCACATCCCCGGCGCGCAGCAGGTTGACAAGCTTCACATCCACGCTGTCCCGGCCCTTATCCACCGTGATCACCCGGCTGTAACCGTCGGCATAAACGTGGCTTGTGTCAAACAGCATGGTGACGGGGATTTTCCGGGTTTTGGCGCATGTAACCACAATCTCTTTTACCGGACAGGCGTCTGCATCCACAAAAATCTCCATGCAGAGCCTCCCTCGTTACTTCTGGGTAAGACGGCTTAAGTCAGTCTCCCGGATTTTCTGACGCAGGGGCAAAATCATGCCGGGAGAGACCGACAGCTCGTCAATGCCCATGCGCAAAAATTCCTCGGTAAGGGAAAGATCCGCTCCCAGCTCGCCGCAGATGCCGATCCAGATACCAGCCGCATGGGCGTTGTCCGCCGCCATTTTTAACATCCGCAGAATCGCCGGATGGCGGGGATCATAAAAGGCGTCCAGCGTCTGGTTCTGCCGGTCGATCGCCAGGGTGTACTGGGTTAAATCGTTGGTGCCCACGCTGAAAAAGTCCACCTCTTTTGCCAGCTGGTCGCTGACCATCACGGCGGCGGGGGTCTCGATCATAATACCCATTTCGATCTCTTGATCAAAGGGGATTCCCTCGTTTGTGAGCTCCTGCTTTACCTGGGCGACAATCTCTTTGATTTGTTTGACCTCTTTCACCGCGGTAATCATCGGGAACATGATCGCAATTTTCCCAAATGCCGACGCTCTTAACAGCGCCCGGAGCTGGGTTTTAAAGATCTCCGGCCGGGTCAAGCAGATGCGGATTGCCCGCATACCCATGGCGGGGTTTTCCTCGTGGGGAAGGTGGAAATAACCGGCCTGCTTGTCCGCGCCGATATCCAACGTGCGGATGACGATCTTTTTCCCCGCCATGTTCATAGCGGCGGTTTTATACACCTGGAACTGCTCTTCCTCGGTGGGATAGTCGCTGCTTTCCAGATAAAGGAATTCGCTTCTGAAAAGGCCGACGCCTCCCGCATCGTTTTGCAATACCATTCCTAGGTCGGAGAGGTTCCCGATGTTGGCGAACACATCGATCCGCTTGCCGTCCAGGGTCACGTTGTCCTGCCCCCGCAGGGAGAGCAACAGCTCCTTGCGCGCTTTCTGCTCTTTTTGTTTTTTCTCCATGGCGGCCAGGGTTTCCTCGTCGGGGTCGATGATAATCTGGCCGTTGTCCCCGTCGATGACCGCCATCTGACCGTCATAAGCGGGGCTTAACGCCGCTCCCAGCCCGATGACCGCCGGGATCCCCATCGTCCGCGCCAAAATCGCCGTATGGGAATTGGAGGACCCATACATGGTGGCAAAGCCCAGCACCATGGATTTATCCAGCTGCACAGTCTCGCTGGGAACCAGGTCATCCGCCGCAATAATGCAGGGTGCGGTCACCGCCTCCTCCCCGCCGGTTTTGCCGGATAGGATGTTGATGATCCGGTCGGACACGTCCTTAACATCGGCCGCCCGGCCCTGCATATAGGCGTCGTCCATAGAGGCGAACATCTGGGAAAAGTTGTCCGCCGTCACCCCCACCGCATACTCGGCGTTGACCTTCTGGGTGGAGATGATGTTGGTGATGGACTCTAAGTAGTCCAGATCCTCCAGCATCATCTGGTGGATCTCAAAAATAGCGGCGTTCGCTTCGCCAACCTCCTGAAGGGCCTTATCATACAACCCCTGAAGCTCCTTGGCCGCCTGCTCCTTCGCCTGTTCAAAACGGGCGATCTCCTGACCGGCATCCTCCACATGGCGGCGCTGGATGGTTCCCTGGTCGCGTTTGTAAAACGAAATCCGTCCAATGGCGATCCCACCGAATACGCTTTTTCCGGTTAATGTAGTCATAAGGCCTATCCCTTCCTTTCATAAGGCTGTAAAAGCGCTTTAAGATTATTGTACCACGGGAATGTTACAAAATTACCGCTATCCTGTTACAGATTCTCTTTTAAAAAGGTTTCCAGCTGCTGGGCAGCCTGGTCTTCATCCGGGCCTTCTGCCGTCACGCGGATGGTCTCCCCTTTTTTGGCCGCCAAACTCATAACGGCGAAGATCCGTTTGGCATCCCCGGCTTTTTCTCCCTTGTGGATAGTGATCTTGGATGCAAACTGGTTGGCCGTTTTGACCAAAAGCCCGGCGGGACGAGCGTGGATTCCCTCCCGGTCGGTGATGACATAGGTAAATTCTTTCATGATAAACACTCCTTATTATTAATGAAATAAATTTATTTTGAATGAGCAGCTGCCTCTTGTTTAATAGGGCGTTTGAACACGGCCAGCAGCAGCATACCCACCACCGCGCCGATGGCCAGCGCCAGCAGGAACAAAAGGGGATGATCCATAATCCCCACCACGAACAGCCCGCCGTGGGGAGCCCGGCAGCCGCAGCCGAACAGCATGGACAAGCCGCCTGCCACAGCCGAGCCGATGGCGCAGGGAGGAATCACATGCAGAGGGTCGGCGGCCGCAAAGGGGATGGCACCCTCGGTGATAAACGCCGCGCCCATGATGTAGTTAGTAATGGTGGTATTGCGCTCTTTTTGCGTAAAGCGGTTGCGGAAAAAGGTAGTCGCCAAAGCGATGGCCAGCGGCGGCACCATCCCGCCGATCATGACGGCCGCCATGATCTCATACTGCCCGCTGGCGATGGCCGCCGTGCCGAACACATAAGCCGCCTTGTTAATCGGTCCGCCAAAGTCGATGGACATCATGCCGCCTAGAACAATTCCCAAAATCACACGGCTGGTGCTGCCCATGCTGTTTAACAACCAGGTCAGCCAGCTGTTAAACCACGCAAGCGGCGGATTGATCACAAATACCATCACCGCAGCGATCAGCAAAATCCCAAAAAACGGATAGAGTAAAACCGGTTTTGTGCCCTCCAGCGCTTTGGGCAAGCGGTCAAACAGCTTCCTTAACAGCAATACGATAAGCCCCGCCAAAAAACCGGCGAACAGCGCCCCAAAAAAGCCGGAGGTTTTAGCCGTATCATGGATAATCAAAAACTGTCCCTGTTCAAAGCCAAAGGCAACGCCCTCTTTCGCCAGCATGCCGCCGATGACGCCCACCATAAAGGCCGGGCGGTCGCCGATGCTCATGGCGATAAAGCCTGCCAGGATGGGGAACATCAGTCCAAAGGCCAGATCGCCCACCGTCTTTAAAAAGTCGGACAGGGGATTCCCGTTTCCGAAGGTGGCTGTTCCCGCGTTGGCGCCGTCAAACAAAAACGCCAGGGCAATCAGAATACCGCCGCCGATGACAAAGGGGAGCATGTGGGAAACGCCGTTCATCAAATGCTTATAGATCTTGCGGCCGACGCTTTCGGTCTCGCCTTCAAAGGCCGCTCCTTCCCCGGCGGATGCCTTTTCCCCGCTGTGATAAACAGGCACCTTGCCGCCGGTGGCTTCCAAAAGGAGTTCCTTTGCCTTGTTAATACCGTTGGCCACCTTGGTGACGATCACCGGCTTGCCGTCAAACCGGGCCATTTCCACCTGCTTGTCCGCCGCGACGATGATGCACTCGCATTCCGCGATCTGCTGGGCGGTCAGCACATTTTTGGCGCCGCCGCTTCCGTCGGTTTCCACTTTGATGGAGATGCCAAGTTCCTTGGCGGTGTTTTCCAAACTCTCCGCCGCCATATAGGTATGGGCGATCCCGGTGGGACACGCCGTCACCGCCAAAACCCGGTATCCCGTGGCTGCCGGGGCGGCCTGTTGTTCCGCTTGTTCGGCGGCCACCTTGTCCCCTTCCGCCCGGTCGATGACCTGCAAAAACTCCTGGGGAGAGCTGGCACCGATGAGGTTTTTCCGGAATTCATCGTCCATTAACAGCACCGACAGCCGTCCTAAAACATCCAGGTGGATGTTTTCGTCGGTGTCCGGCGCGGCGATCAAGAAAATCAGGTTGGTGGGCGCGCCGTCCAGCGATTCATAATCCACCCCGTCCTTGACCACCATGGCGCACAGCCCCGCCTCTTTCACGGCGGGAGTCTTGGCGTGGGGGATCGCCACCCCTTCGCCGATGCCGGTGGTTCCTTCTTCCTCCCGGGCCAGCACCTTCCGCTTATACTCCGCCGGGTCGTTTAACTTCCCGGTCTTTTCCATCAGCGCCACCATCTGGTCGATGGCTTCAGCTTTGTTGGCCGGATGGCCGTTTAAGTCAATGCCTGTCACACTGAGCAAATCGGTAATACGCATAGAAACCTGCTCCTTTCTTTATTATAATCCATAATCTGCCGGATTGTCCAGAAGGGCGGCGACATCCTGTTTTTCCGCCAGCCACTCTTTAAAAGCCGAGGCGCTGCCGGTGGCAAGCCCCAGTTTAAAAGCCTTTTGATAATCCCCTGTGTTCCGGTAACCGGTTAAAAAGCCGGCCACCATGGAGTCCCCTGCTCCCACCGAGTTTATTACTTTTCCCTTGGGCGGCAGGCTCCGGTAGGTGCGGCCGTCCTCTGTCAAAAGGAGGCCGCCCTCCCCCGCCATAGAGATCAGCACGTTTTGCGCCCCCATCTCCTGAAGCTTTTTAGCGTAACAGATGATCTCCTCGTCTGTGGTAAGCTTTTTACCGAACATCTCCCCCAGCTCGTGGTTGTTGGGCTTGATGAAAAAGGGATGATAGGGCAAGACGTTTAACAAAAGCTCCTTGGTGGCGTCCACCGCCACCCGGATCCCCCTGCCCTGAAGGCCGGCCAGAATCCGCTCGTACATATCCCCCGGCAGGGTGTTGGGGATGCTCCCCGCCAGAACCAGAAAATCTCCTGTTTTTAGCCGTTTGAGCTTTTCAAACAGCTGTTCGATGGCCTCCCGGGGGATTTTCGGCCCCTGGCCGTTGATCTCGCTTTCCTGCTCCCCTTTGATTTTTACGTTGATCCGGGAATTTCCCTCCGGCAGCCGGATAAAATCCCCATCGCAGCCGTGCTCGCAAAGCTCCCTTTGGATTTCATCCCCGGTGAAGCCCGCTAAAAAACCTAAAGCGCGGTTTTCCACTCCCAGATGGGAGAGCACCACCGAGACGTTGATCCCCTTGCCGCCGGGATAGAGCTGTTCTGTCTCGGTGCGGTTGACCATCCCCGTCTGAAAGCGGGGGACGTGCACCACATAGTCCAGCGAAGGATTGAAAGTAACGGTATAAATCAAGGAAACCTCCTCCTTTCCCTATAACAGGTCCACCTGGGTGATGTTTGCATACTGCCGGTACGCCTTATCCTCCAGATAGGTGGTGATAATCTGCGAGCCGGTAAAGTCCCCAAAGGTTACCGGGGAAACCTTTCCGAACTTGCTGGAATCTGCCAGCACAAACCGCTCCCGGCACTGGGCCATCGCCTGACGTTTCACCATCCCCTCGCTTACGTCCGGCGTGCTCAGCCCCGCCTGTACGCTGACACCGTTGGCGCCGAAAAAGCCTTTGGTGAAGTTGTATTTTTGCAGGGCCATCATCGTTTCCGCCCCCACCACCGTTTCGGTGGAAGCTTTAAACTCCCCGCCCAGCATAAACACCCGAAAGCCTCGCTGCGCGAGCTTTTTGGCGTGGATGGCCGCGCCGGTGACAAAGGTGGCGTCTTTTTCAGTCAAAAAGTCCACCAAAAGGCCGGTGGTGGTTCCTGCGTCCAAAAACACAAAATCGTCTTTGTGGATCATCTGCGCCGCATATTGAGCGATGCGCATTTTCTCCCCGCGGTTTAAGTCCTGCCGCCGCTCCACCGGGTCGTCCTTGGGGCTGAACGACGGGGTAATCGCTGTGGCGCCCCCGTGGACCTTGATAAGCTTCCCGCTGTTTTGCAGCAGGGTCAAATCCCGGCGGATGGTGGATTCCGAGGTGTTGAGCCGGTGGGTTAACTCCTGCACCGTGACGGCGCCCCGTTGTTCCAGCAGCTTTAAAATAATGTCAAACCGTTCTTCTGCAAGCATGTTCATTCGCTCCTTCCACCGCGCCATCGTCTTATTAGTGTTCTCTGCTTTACAATTTAATATTAACGCCATTTTCGGTCATTGTCAATCATTTTCAGTCGTTATATTCACAATTTTTAAATAGATATATAGTGTATTTTATACAAATATCACTTTTTACTCCGATTTTTTGTTAACCCCTCTCCATGTCAGTGCAACCATTTGACTGATTTTGACCGATTTTCGACGCAAAAGGCCCCGCAGGGAATTGTCCCTGCGGGGCCTTTGCAAAATCCAATAGGATATAGGAGGTTACTGGGCGTATTGCTCCGAGAACTTTTTGATCTCGGACACGTTGGGATAAAGCTGGGCCTCGCCGCCCTTGACCGCCACCAGAGTGGGCGCCTGGCGGATGGCCAGCCGTTCGGCTAAGTCGGTGTTGCTTTCCGCGTCGCAGTCGGTAAAGGGGATGGCTGCTTTTTCCAGAATGGAGTGAGCGATCCGGCAGTTGGGGCAGGTGCGGGTGGTAAACAGGTATAAACCGTCTCCCAAACGCTCCTCCTGCTTGGCCGGGGCAGGCTGTTCCTCCTGAGGCCGTCCGTGGCGCAGATGAGAGTTCCCCAGATCATAGACCTTACGCTCTTTATATTCCTGCACCTTGCCGTCGTTCCAGTTCTGAACCGGCCGGTAATACCCGGTGATCCGGCTGTAGACCTCGGTGGCCTTGCCGCAGTGGGGACAGGTAAACTGTTCCCCGGCTAGATACCCGTGCTCCCGGCAGATGGAATAGGTGGGCGACAGGGTGTAATAGGGAAGCCGGTAGTTTTCCGCGATCTTGCGCACCAGGCTGGCCGCCGCTTTCCAGTCCGGCAGCTTTTCACCCAAAAAGGCGTGGAACACCGTCCCGGAGGTATACAGCGTCTGGAGCTCATCCTGGATGTCCAGCGCCTCGAAGATATCTGCGGTATACCCCACCGGCAGATGGGAGCTGTTGGTGTAATAGGGCCGCTCGCCGTTTTCGGTGGCGGTGATGATATCCGGGAACTGGGCGCGGTCGTGCTTGGCCAGGCGGTAGGTGGTGGATTCCGCCGGGGTGGCCTCCAGATTATACAGGTCGCCGTACTGCTCCTGATAATCGGACAAGCGCTCCCGCATGTGGTTTAACACATCTTTGGCGAAAGCCTGGGTCTCGGAATGGGTCAAATCCTTCCGGAGCCATTTGGCATTTAGCCCCACCTCGTTCATGCCGATCAGGCCGATGGTGGAAAAATGATTCTCAAAGGTGCCCAGGTAATGTTTGGTGTAGGGGTATAAGCCCTCGTCCAGCAGCTTTGTCAGCACCGTGCGCTTAATCTTAAGGGACCGTGCGGCGATATCCATCATGTGATCCAGCCGCCGGTAAAAGTCCGCCGTGTCCTCCGCTAAATAGGCGATCCGGGGGAGGTTGATGGTGACGACTCCCACGCTGCCGGTGCTCTCCCCGCTACCGAAAAAGCCGCCGGATTTTTTGCGCAGCTCCCGCAGATCCAGCCGCAGGCGGCAGCACATGCTGCGCACGTCGCTGGGCTGCATATCGCTGTTGACATAGTTGGAGAAATAGGGCGTGCCGTATTTGCTGGTCATCTCAAACAACAGCCGGTTGTTTTCGGTGTCCGACCAGTCGAAATCCTTGGTAATGGAATAGGTGGGGATGGGGTACTGGAACCCCCGGCCGTTGGCGTCCCCTTCGATCATGACCTCGATAAAGGCCTTGTTGACCATATCCATTTCCTTCTGGCAGTCCTTGTAGGCAAAGTCCATCTCCCTGCCGCCTACGATGGCGGGAAGTTCCGCCAAGTCGTTCGGCACCCGCCAGTCCAGCGTGATGTTGGAAAAGGGCGCCTGGGTGCCCCAGCGGCTGGGGGTGTTAACCCCATACACAAAGGATTCGATGCACTTTTTGGTCTGCTCATAGGTCAGATGATCCGCCTTGACAAAGGGAGCCAGATAGGTGTCAAAGGAGGAAAACGCCTGGGCGCCCGCCCATTCGTTTTGCATAATTCCCAAAAAGTTGACCATCTGGTTGCACAAAGTGGCCAGGTGCTTGGCCGGAGAAGAGGTGATCTTACCGGGAACCCCGCCCAGGCCCTGTTTAATCAGCTGCTTGAGGGACCAGCCCGCGCAGTAGCCGGTGAGCATGGATAAATCGTGGAGATGGATGTCCGCGTTGCGGTGGGCGTTTGCGATCTCCTCGTCGTAGATCTCCGACAGCCAGTAGTTGGCGGTGATGGCGCCGCTGTTGCTTAAAATCAAACCGCCCACCGAATAGGTGACAGTGGAATTTTCCTTGACCCGCCAGTCGCTGACGTCCAGATAATGGTTGACCGTCTCTTTATAATCCAAAATGGTGGATTTCATGTTGCGGATTTTTTCCCGCTGCTTGCGGTACAGGATATAGGCCTTGGCCACATCCCCGTAGCCCGCTTCGCTCAACACCTTTTCCACGCTGTCCTGAATATCCTCCACCGCGATCTTACCGTCTTTGATCTTTTCGTTGAAGTCTGCCGTCACCCGGAGGGCAAGCATATCCAGCACGGCGGGATGGGTCTGCTTTTCTGTGGCCTCAAAGGCCTTTTCGATCGCCTTGCTGATCTTGGAAAGATCAAAATCCACCACTTTGCCGTCCCGCTTTGAAACCTGATACATGATTACGACCATCCCTTCCATCTTGATGTTATCGCGTTGTCGCGCCCTTACCGGAGCCGTAATCTTTAAGCGGTTTCGGCATATGAGGCGGCCCCTCTGCCGCCCAGCGCTCGCCCTGTCCTGTTGACAAGGGCCATTACGTTTAAGTATATCCCTTTTCGCAGCAAAGTCAATATATAGGATTATATTTTGCTATTTTGCACAAGATATTGTTGTTATTCTCTACACCGGCAAAAAAGACAGCGCCCTTAAAGCAAAGGCGCTGTGTCAAAAACGGTATTATATCCCCCGCAGGGAGGCGTTGGGCAGATAAGCCTTTACCTCCTTCAAAACCGCTTTTAACGCCTCCGGCTCCCAGGGGTGCAATCCCTCCCGGATGACACGGCCGGAGTCCACAAAGCTTTGGAGGAAATAGGGTTCCTCCCCCGAAAGCCACCGGGCGACCGCCACGAGATCCTCTTTGGTGTGCAGCTCTTTCACCACGGTGGTGCGGAATTCAAAAGGGATGTTTCCCGCCTTTAAAAAATGCACACTTTGTTCCACCGGCGCGGTGGAGATTCCCGGGATGCCGGTGGTTTCGGGGTATTTGGAAAGGCAGTTTTTCACATCCATCGCCACCATGTCCACAAGGCCTCCCTCCACCGCCTCCCGCAGCCTATCGGGGAAAAAACCGTTGGTATCCAGCTTGACGGCATACCCTTTTTCCTTGATCTGCTTTAGCAGGGTCAAAACCTCCGGGTGCATCAGAGGCTCCCCGCCGGTGACGCACACCCCGTCAAGCAAGCCTTTGCGTTTTGTAAGAAAGCTTAAGACCTCCTCCAAGGGGATGGAAGACGGGTCCTGCCCCGGCAGGACCAGATCCCCGTTGTGGCAAAAGGGACAGCGCAGATGGCAGCCCTCGATAAATATTGTGCAGGCGACTTTTCCCGGGAAATCCAACAGCGTCGTCTTTTGCAGGCCGGCGATTTTCATGGATGGCACGGCTCCTTCCTGGCAGAAGATTCTTCCCTTTTGTATCATGCGCTTTTTGGTTTGATTTGTCAATCAAGCCCGTCTTTTCTGAGTGGAATTGGCGGGATCAACCAAAACAATTTCCAGCCGCCGCCTTGTCTGGAAAAACCTTGTTAAATGTTTCTGGGAGATGCCAGATGTTTTGGGCTTTAAATTATACTATTTTAGTTAAATTGCTGTTTCTTGTGCATATCCATTGACCTAAGGCAAAAAAAAGGGTATGATGTATCTTGAATAAAATGGCGGGCAGAGTGATTTTTTTAGGGGGATCATCCTGCCCGATTGGCTTTTTTGTGGACCAATCCCGTAGGGCCGGCGTCCCCGGCGGTCCATGGGATGATAGGATAAGGAGTAGTAAAAGCATGAATGTCAGGGTTGGACTGGACGTTGGTTCCACGACCATTAAAACCGTTGTGCTAAACGATGAGGGCCAGGTGCTGTACAAAAGCTATGAGCGGCACCTTTCCCGGGTGCGGGAGATGGCCTTGGAAAAAATTGAGCAGCTCAAAGAGTTTTTAGAGGGCAACGATATCAAGATCGCCATCACCGGCTCGGCAGGCCTCGGCGTCGCCAAGGAAAGCGGCATCGACTTTGTGCAGGAGGTTTTCGCCACGGCGGGGGCCGTGAAAAAGTACAATCCCGCCACCGACGTGGTCATCGAGCTGGGCGGCGAGGATGCCAAAATCATCTTTTTAAAAGGTACGCTGGAAGAACGGATGAACGGCACCTGTGCCGGCGGCACCGGCGCGTTTATCGACCAGATGGCCAGCCTGTTAAACGTGGATCTGAAAACGCTGGACGAGTTAAGCTTAAAGCACACCAAAATCTATCCCATCGCCTCCCGGTGCGGGGTGTTCGCCAAGACGGACATCCAACCGCTCATCAACCAGGGCGCGGATAAAGAGAATATCGCCGCCTCGATTTTCCAGGCGGTGGTGGATCAGACCATCGCAGGGCTGGCCCAGGGCCGGCGGATCGAAGGAAACGTGCTGTTTTTAGGCGGCCCCCTCTCTTTCTTAAAGGGCTTGCAGCAGCGGTTTGTGGAAACGCTGGATCTGGATGAAGAACACGCCTCGTTCCCCGAGATGGCCCCCTATTTTGTGGCCCTGGGCGCGGCGGAATACTGCAACAGCCTGTACCGACACTACACCTACGACGAACTCCACGAGATCTTTGTCAAGGCCTCCAAGGCGGTCATCAAGGCACAGGGCCTCGACCCGCTGTTTAAAGACGACAAAGCCTATCAGGAATTTTTGGACCGCCACAGCCAGTCGGACGTCAAACGGGCCGACTTAAAATCCTACGCCGGAAAGGCCTACCTTGGCATCGACGCGGGCAGCACCACCACCAAGATGGTGCTGTTAAGCGAGGACCGGAAGATTTTATACGAAAACTACTGCAACAACCTGGGCAACCCCGTAAATGCAGTCAAAGCCCAGCTGGAGGATATCTACCGTCAGGCGGGAGACGGCCTTGTGATCGCCGGCTCCGCGGTGACCGGCTACGGGGAAGACCTGATGAAAGAGGGCTTCCACATTGATCTGGGGCTGGTGGAGACTATCGCCCACTTTACCGCCGCCCGCTATTTTAATCCCGACGTGGATTTTATCATCGACATCGGCGGCCAGGACATGAAATGCTTTAAAATCAAGGACGGCACCATCGACAACATTGTGTTGAACGAAGCCTGCTCCTCCGGATGCGGATCGTTTATCGAAACCTTTGCCAAATCTTTGGGCTACCCTATCGGGGAATTTGCCAAGATGGGCCTATACGCCAAGCATCCGGTAGACCTGGGCACCCGCTGTACGGTGTTTATGAACTCCTCGGTTAAGCAGGCTCAGAAAAACGGCGCCACGGTGGAGGACATCTCCGCGGGGCTTGCCATCTCGGTGGTTAAAAACGCTTTGTACAAAGTTATCCGCGCCAAAAGCGCCGACGAGATCGGCCAAAACATCGTGGTACAGGGCGGCACCTTTTTAAACGACTCGGTGCTGCGCAGCTTTGAGATGGAACTGGGCCGCAACGTCATCCGCCCGGCGATTTCGGGGCTGATGGGCGCCTTCGGCGCAGCGCTGTACGCCCAGGCAAACGCCCCTCAGAAAAGCACCACCATCACCCCGGAGGAACTTGATAACTTCACCCATACCTCCAAAGCGGTCAACTGCGGGCTATGCACCAACCATTGCAACCTGACGGTGAACACCTTCGCCGGAGGCAAACGGTTTATCGCCGGCAACCGCTGCGAACGCCCGGTCACCGGCCACGCCTCCAGCAAAGAGCTCCCCAACATGGTGGATTACAAATACCAAAAGCTTATGAGCTATGAGGAACAAAGCATGGACGGCCCCCGGGGTGTGATCGGCATCCCCATGGTGCTCAACATGTACGAAAACCTCCCCTTCTGGCACGCGTTCTTTACGAAATTAGGTTTTAAGGTGGTTTTATCCGGCCGTTCTTCCAAGAGCTTATACTTGCAGGGGCAGAACACCATCCCCTCAGATACGGTATGTTATCCGGCAAAGCTGGTCCACGGGCACATTAAAGCCCTGTTGGACAAAGGGGTCAAGACCATCTTTCACCCCTGCATGAGCTATAATTTCGATGAGAAAATTTCCGACAACCACTTTAACTGTCCGGTGGTGGCCTATTATCCCGAGCTGATTAACGGCAACATGGACGTGGTTCATCGGGAGGGCGTGCGGTATTTATTCCCCTATATCGGCTTAAACGACCCTAAGATCTTCCAGAAAAAGATCCGCCAGGCGCTGATGCAGGAAGGCATCCTCTGCACCCGCAAGGAGATCCTAGAAGCCTCCAACGCCGCCTACGACGCCTATCACGCCTTCCGGCAGGATATCGAGCAAACCGGCCGCCGGGCGATTGCCTACGCTCACGAACATCATTTAAAAACCATCATTCTGGCCGGGCGCCCCTACCACATTGATCCGGAAATCAACCACGGCATCGACCGGCTGTTAACCGGCCAGGGATTTGTGGTGGTGACAGAAGACTGCGTCTCGGGCTTGGAGGATAAACAGCGCCGGGGCGTGCTCAACCAGTGGACCTATCACGCCCGGATGTACAACGCCGCCCGCTACGCCGCCACCCAGGAAAACACCGAGGTGATCCAGCTTGTCAGCTTCGGCTGCGGCTTAGACGCCATCACCACCGACGAAATGCGGGATATCCTGCGAAATGCCGGCAAGCTGTACACTCAGATCAAGATCGATGAAATTGACAATCTGGGCGCTGTAAAAATCCGTGTAAGAAGCCTTCTGGCCGCTATGAATGAAAGAGAGCGACTGTCCCATGAATAATTGTCCTGTAAACAACGAAGAAAAGCCCATCGAGTTTACCCCTCAGATGCGCAAAACCCACACGATTTTAGCGCCGATGATGCTGCCCATCCACTTTACCATGCTGGAGCAGATTTTAAACTGCAACGGCTATCATGTGGAGCTTTTGCGCACCACCGGCCGCCAGATTGTGGACGAAGGGTTAAAAAACGTCCACAACGACACCTGCTATCCGGCGCTGCTGGTTATCGGCCAGATGATCGACGCGCTCAAAAGCGGGAAATACGACCCGGACAAAACTGCCCTGTTAATCACCCAGACCGGCGGCGGATGCCGGGCTTCCAACTACATCTACCTGCTGCGCAAGGCCTTAAAGCAAAGCGGGTTCCCCAACGTGCCGGTGATCTCCTTAAACTTCGCCAGCCTGGAATCCGCCAGCGGCTTTACCTTCACCCCCGCCATGATTATACAGGCGCTGTACGCCATTATCTACGGCGACCTGATTATGTGGGTGTCCAACCAGTGCAAGCCCTACGAACTGGTGGCGGGCTCCACCCAAAAGGTCATCGACAAGTGGACTGAAGAGCTCTGCCAGCAGTTTCATTCCAGCAAGTTTTTACATATCCGGAAAAACTATCAAAAGATCCTGGATGATTTCGCCGCCATCCCCCGCAGCAGCGAGCCCAAGGTCCGGGTGGGCATCGTGGGCGAGATCTACATGAAATACGCCCCTTTAGGCAACAACAATCTGGAGGATTTCCTCATCAAAGAGGGCGCGGAGCCGGTGCTCTCCGGGCTTTTGGATTTCATCCTCTACTGCTTAAAAAACAGCGAAGTGGACTACAAACTATATGGAAAAGGCAAAAAGACCAAAACCATTGCTCATTTGGGACTGCGGTACTTTATCCACGTGCAGAACAAGATGATTAAAGCGGTGGAAAAGCACGGTGTGTTCCGGGTGCCGGGAAAATTTGACGACCTGGGCCGCTCCATTGAAGGGGTTATCGGTATGGGCGCCAAGATGGGCGAAGGGTGGCTTCTAACCGCCGAGATGATGGAGCTTATCCACAGCGGGGTGAAAAATATCGTCTGCACCCAGCCCTTCGGCTGCCTCCCCAACCACATTGTAGCCAAGGGCATGATGCGCAAGATCAAAGACCGCTATCCCGACGCCAACATCATCCCGGTGGACTATGACCCCAGCGCCACCGCCATCAATCAGGAAAACCGCCTGAAGATGATGCTTTCCAACGCAAAGCTCGCTTTGCAGTTTGAAAAACAGGACGTTCCCCCCACCCCTGCCTCTCAAAATGCCGGTGCGCCGGATGAGCAGGCGGTTCCCCAGCTATAAAAGCACAACAAAGCAGCTATAGACAGCCCATGTACAATGGGCTGCCTATTTTTTCCATAAGATGATGTTTTAATGCAAAAAAACGGCTGTATAGAGTGCTGTTGGCACTCTATACAGCCGTTTTTTATAAGTTTTATGAACGATGTCAGGCGAGGGCTTTTCCCAAATCCTCACAGGCAGTCTCGGCCTCTTCGTCCGGCGCTTCCTTGCAGATCACGCAGTCCGCCGCCATCACCGCGCCGTTTTGCCGGCAGTCTTCCTCCCAGGTGCGCATCCACTCGCCGTCGCCCCAGCCATAGGAACCAAACAGCCCGATCTTTTTATCCTGAAGCTTTGCCTTGCAGGCCTCAAACATCGGCTCAAACTCGCTTTCTTCCAGCTGTTCCGCGCCCATGGAGGGGCAGCCAAACGCCACCGCGTCAAACTGATCCATCTGATCTGCGGAAAACTCCGCCGCCGTAAACAGGCTCGCCTCGGCTCCGGCGGTTTTAGCGCCATCCAAAACTTTTTCCGCCATCTTTTCCGTGTTGCCCGTCCCGCTCCAATACACAACCGCTATTTTGCTCATGCTATTATTCCTTCTTTCCATATTTTTGTCGTAGACCTCTGGCCCCATTCGCTTGAAGGCGCCCCTCAGGCCGGCGCCGCTGTTTTAAGCCGCTACTGTCAGCTGAAGCACGGTTCTTCCCTGACGCCAAAGCTTGCAGTAAACATCCCGGCATTTTTTAAATTTGGCAAACGTTTTAAGCGCCTCGCATTCGTTGCAGTAGACCTTCCAACAGCCGATGCATTTACTGTTTTTCCCGGCGCTTTGGATAAACCCCACCACATCTCCTAAAGGATATCCCAAGAAAAGCCCGATCTCATGGGGAAACCCATCGCTTTCCCCCAGCCTTTCCCGCAGCCGCCGGATGGCTTTGCCGGCATCGAGCGAAGAATATCCGTAAGCGCTTAAAAACTGAGCGACGCCTTCTTTTTGCAGATCTGCCTGAAGGCGTGCCCTCCGGCAGACGTATATCAGCGCCGAACGCCCCTCCCAACGCAGCGCCGTCAGGACAACGCCTTTCTTTTTCAGCTGAGCGTTCCAGAGATCCAGCTGTTCCTTTATCTCCTTTTGCGAGGAACAGGAAAGGCTGAATAGATTCGCCGTTTTTAAGCTTGCCAGCGTAGGGGAACAATGTTCGATTAAATATTTCTCCAGCAAAATCTCGCCTCCTTAGCGGGCGCCGCTGAATTCCGATAAGACGGTATTGAGAGCCGATACGCTGCTGGTGTGCACATGGGCAATGGGCACCTTGTTGCGCTTGGCCTCCTGAGAGGCACTGATGACCATCTTATGAGACACCGTGCTTGTAAACAGCACCAGCAGATCCGGACACCCCAGTTTCTTTTTTAGCCCGCCTTTTTCTTTGGTAAAAACCTTTGCTTTATAGCCGTATTTTTTGCACACTGTTTCGTAAATACCGGCCATCCTTTCGTTTCCGCCTACAATGACAACGCTCATATCTTCCGCCTTTCTTTTAAGGAAGGGTTTCTGGTAAAAAGGCCGCCTTTTTCTCTGCGCGGCAGCTTGATCTTACGCCCTGTTTGCTGTTTCGGCCGTCAGTTGACGAGATATAGTTAGTTTTAACTAATTGTCAGAGCAAAAAAGGAAAGCTTTTGCGTTTTAGTTAGTTTAAACTAACTCGATAAAAGAATACCATACTCCCAAGAAGGTGTCAAGGACTTTTTAAAAAATAATTCCAAAATCTTTTCTGACAGAAAATCTTCAGCGTCTTATACATAAATGACGAATTTTTGTCCATGATAGGAGCATCGGCAAGCTGTTTCCTGTTCTCTCCCATCGCCCCGCGTTATGGTAACATGGGAGGTGTGATATATGACAATTAAACAAGCGTTCTCACAGGCGTTAAAAGCCGCCAGAAAAGAACGGAATTTAAGACAAGACATGGCCGCCGAGCTTTTAAAGCTCAGCATCCGGGAGTATGGCAATCTGGAAAGAGGAAATTCTTCTCCCAGCGCGGAAACCCTAATCAGGATCTACCGGGAATTCGGCATTGATCTGTATAAACTGGATTTCGACCTGCCCAATAAAGAATAGCTCTAAAGCATATCTTTTGTTTTGCAGTTTTCGCCGGAACAAAGGATATGCTTTTTTACTGCATTCTACCGATTTAAATCAGACAGCGGTGTTCCTGTACTTAACGATCATAAGATAGTCCCCAACCGGTATCTTTTTTAAAAAGACGCTGATTTTTGGGGACTTAACCAACCTTCAACCGATATTCAACCCCTGTTTTACACAATATTGTTGACGAAAACCAAGAAATTTTTTATAATTATTACATTCCACGAAAGGATTTTACATATGTCGGACAATTATAAATTCGGTAATTATATCTGTGAGCTGCGGGAGAAAAAAGGGATTTCCCAAAGCGAATTAGGAAAACTCGTTGGGGTATCCAACGCGGCTGTATCCAAATGGGAGAACGGAAAATCCATCCCACCCATGAAGACGTTAAAGATGCTCTCCGTCATCTTTAACGTTCCGGTGGAAGATCTTTTAAACGGCGGGCCGCCGGAGCCAAAAGAGTCTGCGCCTCATAACCCGGCCCCGTTCGACCCATATCAGCCTATCCCGCCGGATCAATATCCCTTCCAGTATCCCGGCCAGTATTCTATTAAAATCATTCCGCCCAAGCGGAAGGGGCCGGTCTATGCCTTAATGATCGCTTTGTTTATCTTAAACTTTTTCACCCTGCACGCAGGCCTTTTCCTGGTGCTGGCTAGCGGCTCAGACCCGACCTTTATGGTCAGCGAAATGTGGCGGCTTTATCTCCTGCTCCCCATCCCCGTCGCCTCCATCGTGCTGGGGTTTATCTGCAAAGCCAAGGGATACCGGACCACTAAAAACATCGTCGCCGGCTTTATCTTTGCCGCGTTGTTATTGATTTACGGCTCTTTTACGCTGATTTTCTACAATACCAACGATCATGATTATAACTATGTCAATCAGGTGGAGGCTGCCATTGCGTTAGAACTTCCCGACCATGGAAAAATCACCACCATCAATTTTCAGTCGGATTATGATTCCCAGAGCGATACCACCGCTGCTGATATACTAAACGTCAGCGAGGTAACGTTTACCGACCAAGAGGAAATCAAGGCCTTTGAGGAGGAAATCGCTCAAAACGACCTGTGGCTCAAAGGGGCGGACGCTGTTTTTGAAGAGTTTGACGAGCTGGTATACACCTTTTTGACCGACAGGCGGGACGCCTGCCTGCTCTTTAATACCGACCTTCTCGCCTATGACACCGTCCCCACCGATCCGGGAACCTATCATTTTTATTATCTGGCCTACCGCCAAAGGGATGCTTCTATGACCATTATCGAATGTGAAATTGCTGTGAGGGCGCCTTATGATCAACAATAACCGGGAACAGGTTCAAAAGCGCATAGAAAAATATAATCAGAAAAAAATGCAATCCCGAATAAAACGTATTTTATCCATTGCCGTCGTGTGGACTTTCCTCTCCATTGGTCAGTTGATCGGCGGTGGAATAAGCTGGCTGATTCCTTTTATCATCGGTCTGTTAATTTGCGCTGGTTGGCTTTTGTTTGCCGTCGCAAGATGCGGAATAGCCATTAGCACAACCTTAAACCAAGAATGTGATTTTGAAAGCTATCTGTTAATGCAAACGCTGGAAGATACTCCTAAAAACCAGATACACAATTTGTCCGCTCAACAGTCGTTTTGTTTTTATAGCGGCAATTTTTCTAAAAGCGCTGAGATTAGCTGCTATCTTTTGGCGCTCCCCGATTTTCAAAAGAAATCCAAAAACAGTCCCTTGACCACACAGCATCAAATGCTGTTGCTTGCTTATTTTTTTGACGGTAAACTGGACGAAGCCGTCCAGTTTGGCACCCAGCTAAAAGAACAGATTATGGCCCAGAAGCTGGCGGAGTCCTCCCAGAAAAAATTTGCATCCTTTGCTAAAATACTGCTTTGGGATATTGAAATCGTGGAACAGTATGCCCTTGGAAACTACGAAAAAGTGATTGACACCCTGCATGAAGTCATTAATCAAGGAAGCGCCGGTGATTCTGTCCCCGCCTCGGATATCCGAAAAGTACGGCTCTTTTACATGATGGCGATGGCTTACCGGATGTTAAAGCAGGAGAATGAGGCAAAGCGCTACTGCCAGGATATCCAGCATTTGGACAACAAAACCATCTTTTCTAAAATGAGCAAGATTATGCTGGAGGATGAATAAAAACAGCCTCTGCGACAGCAAAGGGGCTGGTGCAAACGCAAGTTTTGCACCAGCCCCTTTTCCCTTTTTTATACCGAAACGCTCACTTCCCCGCTGGAAAGGGCCTCTTCCCTGCCGTCCTCATACCGGACCAAGAGGCGGCAGCTGTCGTCCACAGCCAGCGCCTTCGCTTTCCGGGAGCCCTGGGAATCCGACACCGTCACCGTTTTCCCCAAAATTCCCATCCGCCTGCGGTAATCAGGCAAAAAGCTTTTCTCTTCCAAACGGCGGTAATAAGCAAAAAATCGGTTTAAAATCTCCCCTGCCAGACGGCTGCGGGCCTCCCCGCGAAGACTGCCGTCAGGATACACCGCCTCCGCCTTGCCAATCAGCTCAGGCGGAAATCCTTCTGGCGGCGGATAGACGTTTATTCCCGCCCCTATAACGGCATACTCCATCCCACCGCTTTCCACAGAAACAGAGGCCTCGGTTAAAATGCCGCAGATCTTTTTACCGCCGATCAACACATCGTTAACCCATTTTAACTGAGTCTCCCGCCCCGACAGCTGCTCCACCGCCTGGGCCACCGCAACAGCCGCAGCCGCCGTTAAAAGCCCCCCGGCGGACACCGGGCAGGCAGGGCGCAGCAACATGCTCATATAAAGCCCTGTCCGCGCCGGCGAATAAAATACGCGCCCTTTTCTCCCCCGGCCAAGGGTCTGCTCCTCTGAAAGAATGACAATTCCTTCCGGCGCACCGGAAGCGGCGAGTTCTTTCGCTGTTTGATTCGTGGAAGGAAGAGTGGGGTAAACTTGTATTGTTAAAGGGCCGGTCTCCGGCGCCAGATACTGCCGGACAGCCCCGGCGGATAAAAGATCGGTGCTTTCGGGGAGGATATACCCTCGATTGGTCACCGCCTTGATGGGATACCCTGCTTCCCGAAGGGCTTTCACCCCTTTCCAGACAGCGCTTCGGGTCACCGAAAGCTGTCTTGCGATCTCCTCTCCGGAAAGGTATTCTCCCTTTCGGGCGGAAAACATCTGTAGAATTTCCTCCTTGAGGGCCAAATCTCTCACCACCTTTTTTGCATTAAACCTTAAAAAATCGCTTGCGGGCTATAAATCATGGCCCGCATTTCGCATCTTACAGATGCGAAACCACGATTCTTCCGATAGGCAAAAGACAAATGCTTTACGAATATCGTCACGCAGGCGGACGATGCGCAAAGGAAATGTTTATAACATTTCCTTGCAAAAACACTTGCCACCCCTGTACGGGCAGCAAGTATTTTTCCGCCTTTTCTGATATTGGAATAATTAGAAGGGGGGCTTGCCCCCCCTTTTACAAATCTATTATACCATGTTCACGCCCGCCCCGCAACGCGCTTTTGGGGGAATAGCGGCACCCTTTTAAGGATCAGATTTCCCTGAAATCCGATTTTCTGCCGGATAGCCGCAGAAAACGTTTGATTTTTGTTTCACAATGCTTTATAATAGGTTTATCTTAGGAAATCAAATAAGGAGGATTTTTGCAATGTTAGTTTCCGCAAAGGACATGCTGCAAAAGGCAAGAGACGGCAAATACGCTGTCGGACAGTTTAATATCAACAATCTGGAATGGACCAAGGCGATCCTGTTAACTGCCCAGGAAAACAACTCTCCTGTTATCCTCGGCGTATCCGAGGGCGCAGGCAAATACATGGCCGGTTACAGAACGGTCGTAGGCATGGTCAACGGGATGCTGGAAGAGCTGAAAATCACCGTGCCGGTTGCTCTTCATCTGGATCATGGCAGCTATGAGGGCGCCAAAGAGTGCGTAGCCGCCGGTTTCTCCTCCATCATGTTTGACGGCTCCCATTATCCCATCGAGGAAAATGTGGAAAAGACCAAAGAATTAGTGGCTTTGGCCAATGAAAAAGGGCTTTCTATCGAAGCAGAAGTAGGCTCCATCGGCGGTGAAGAAGACGGCGTGATCGGCGCGGGCGAAGTAGCGGATCCTAACGAGTGCAAACGCATCGCGGATTTAGGCGTCACCATGCTGGCCGCAGGCATCGGAAACATCCATGGCAAATATCCCGCTAACTGGAAAGGCCTCAACTTTGATGTTCTGGCGGAAATCCAGAAGCTCACCGCAGGAATGCCTTTGGTTCTGCACGGCGGCACCGGTATCCCCGCGGACATGATTAAAAAAGCCATCTCTTTAGGCGTTTCCAAAATCAACGTCAACACCGAGTGCCAGCTGGCGTTTGCCGAGGCTACCAGAAAATACATCGAGGCCGGCAAAGACTTAGAGGGCAAAGGTTTTGACCCCCGCAAACTGCTGGCTCCCGGCTTTGAAGCCATCAAGGCCACTGTTAAAGTGAAAATGGAGCTGTTTGGTTCCATCGGCAAAGCTTAAATTTGATTTCCCTGAATTTCGTGCGCCGGAGGATTTCCGGCGCACGAAATTTTTTCTTCTGTTAAAAAAGATCAAAAGAAATGCTTGACACTTTATGGCATGTTTGTTATAATAATATGCGTCGCTGATCGGCATCAGCTTTGTATGCGGGTGTAGTTCAATGGTAGAATCCCAGCCTTCCAAGCTGGTCGCGTGGGTTCGATTCCCATCACCCGCTCCATTTTCGTGTTTATCGTATGCGCTCATAGCTCAGCTGGATAGAGCAACTGCCTTCTAAGCAGTAGGTCTCAGGTTCGAGTCCTGATGGGCGCGCCATATATGGTGGGTATAGCGCAGTTGGTTAGCGCGTCAGATTGTGGCTCTGAAGGCCGTGGGTTCGAATCCCACTATCCACCCCACTAAACTCTCTTGTATAATTTATCGGGATATGATCCATCTTAAATTATACAAGATTGTTTTTTATTGGACTGTAGCCAAGGGGTAAGGCAACGGACTTTGACTCCGTCATTCCGCTGGTTCAAATCCAGCCAGTCCAACCACACCTGCGGTGAGCAATTCGCGCACCGCAGGTTTTTTCTATTTTGTGGTTTTGTGCCCGCGTTTACGGCATGTATCTTTTTTGTATCGGTGAATTCTACTATCAAGTGCAACAGTTTAGGGGAAGAAAGAAGTTCATACAGACCC